>JAYTRW010000060.1:0-19681 GCA_043745985.1 Methylotenera sp. | reverse complement strand
ATTCAACGTTAAATGGCGACTAAATAACTTAAAGTCAGCTCAACCTCTTGTTCAACTTTAGTTAGATTTAAAAGTGAGATACAAAGACTATGATAGATAAACACTACAACTCGCCAAGCTATAAGCCTTTGTATGATCAGATTAAAGTGTTGCTTACACAAAGCTTAATCGGTGGTGAATGGCGTCCAGGCGACATGATCCCCAGTGAGATTGAGTTGGCAGGTCGCTATAAGGTGAGCCAAGGCACGGTAAGAAAAGCCATCGACGCGCTTGCTACAGAAAACATTCTTATTCGCCGTCAAGGTAAGGGTACTTTTGTGGCTACGCATAGTGCAGAAGGTATGAAGTTGCGCTTTTTGAGATTGACATCAGTAGATGGTCAAAAAGAGTTGTTACAAAACGAATTCATTTCATGCACTAGAGGCAAAGCGGATGTGCGCATGGGGCAAATTCTTGATTTGAAAGCAGGCGCATCGACTATAGAAATAAGGCGCTTACTGACTTTTTCAGGCAGGCCGCTGATTTTTGACCATATCATCGTCCCCGCAGCGCCATTTAAAGGCTTGAATGGTACCCGTGTAGAAGAAAATAACGGTTCAATGTATAGCATGTACGAGTCCGAGTTTGGTGTGCGGATGGTCCGAGCTGAGGAGCGTCTGACAGCGGTGGGTGCTAAAGGTGAGGTGGCAAAGGCGTTGGGTTTGAAAGAAGGTGAACCATTACTTAGTATTGAGCGAGTTTCATTTACTTACGGCGATAAGCCGATGGAGTGGCGTTTGGGCTTGTGCGTGACGGATAATCATCATTATATGAATGAGCTCGAATAGCACTTTTTGTGCTTTTCAAAACATACACTAGCGGCGTCAGGCTGCACTTGCCGTACTAAAATACTGTCTGCGTTTGCCTTTCTTGCTATTGCAAGTTTTGAAAAGCACAGAGTGTTGAGTTAAGAAAATAATTAAATACTAAAAACTAAACCCTGAAAAGGTATTGAGAACCATGGACGATCTAAAAAAGCGCGCGCTTGATTATCACGAGTTTCCTAAGCCGGGAAAGCTATCTGTGGAGTCATCTAAGCCGTGCGCTACACAAGATGATTTATCGTTGGCATATACGCCAGGTGTGGCAGTACCCGTGCGCGAAATCAACCGTGACCCTGCCTTGGCTTATAAATATACCAATAAGGGTAACTTAGTTGCGGTGATTACTGATGGTACTGCGGTATTGGGTTTAGGTAATATGGGGCCGTTGGCAAGTAAGCCCGTGATGGAAGGCAAAGCCGTCTTATTTAAACACTTTGCAGGTATTGACGTCTTCGATATTGAAGTTAACGCGCCAAGTATTGAGGCATTTATCGAAACGGTAGTGAATATCGCGCCAACTTTTGGCGGTATTAATTTAGAGGATATTGCGGCGCCGCATTGTTTTCGCATAGAAAAGGAATTGCGCGCACGTTTAGATATTCCAGTCTTTCACGATGACCAACATGGTACGGCGGTGATTGTGGCTGCAGCTTTGTCGAATGCACTGGAGCTGCAAGGCAAAACATTACCCACGGCAAAAATCGTGTTTTTAGGCGCGGGTGCGGCTGGTTGTTCATGCGCCAGGCTACTAAAATTGATGGGTGCAACGAACATTACGATGGTGGATAAGTCAGGCGTTTTGGATACTTCACGCTCAGATTTGCATGACAATAATCGTCATTTGGCAGTTGCTCCAAGCTCTGCGAAAACGCTAGCCGATCTAATGCCAAATGCAGATGTATTTGTAGGCGTGTCAGCGGCCAATGCATTATCACCAGAATTACTTAAATTGATGGCGCCAAAACCAGTGGTGTTTGCCTTGGCAAATCCAGATCCAGAAATCCTACCTAGTTTGGCGCACGCAGTTCGCGATGATATTTTAATGGCCACTGGTCGTTCAGACTTTCCGAATCAAGTGAATAATGCGTTGTGCTTTCCATATTTATTCAGAGGTGCTTTGGATGCTAAAGCGAAGCAAATTACCGATGAAATGCAAATCGCCGCAGCGCGTGCTCTGGCAGCATTGGCGAGAGAGCCTGTGCCAGAAGATGTATTAGCGGCTTATAACTTGATAAGTTTAAGTTTCGGTAAAGATTATATTATTCCCAAACCGTTCGATAAGCGCTTGTTATCACGTGTGTCTGGCGCAGTGGCGGATGCCGCAAGATTACAACAAAGTAAATAAATACAATAATCTCAACAAGACTCTTGAATATGCAAAATAATCAGCAAAAAAATACTCAAAAGGCAGGGCTAAGACCTGGTCAAATGAATCGACCTAAAAATCTAAACCTATTGACCATTCGACTACCTATCAATGCCTTGGTCTCTATTTTGCACAGAGCAACAGGCTGCGTTTTATTTTTAATCTTACCCATCATCTTACTGTTATTGCAGTTTTCACTCAGCTCAGCACAGCACTATGAAACAGTGATTGCGATTTTGCATTCACCTTTTATAAAAATCATGTTTCTTGGATTAGCATGGGCTTTCTTTCATCATTTTTTTGCGGGTATTCGCCATCTTGCCATGGATGTGCATTGGATGACGACACTGATGAAAGCGCGTTATACCAGCAAGGTTGTACTCGTGCTAGGTGTGCTAGCTACCCTAGTGTTAGCAGTAAAAATATGGATTTAACATCTTATGCTCATTGAACTTCTCACTAGACGCTACCCAGGCATGCGTGCTTGGCTAACACAAAGACTTAGCGCGTTAGTAATGGCGATTTACATTGTTTTTGCAGTGGCTAGATTCTTAATCGCACAGCCAAATGACTATGAAGCCTGGGTCGGTTTTTTTCAGCCTCTATGGTGGCGAGTAGCGACTTTATTGTTTTGGGTAAGCTTGTGTATACATGCATGGTTAGGCATTCGTGATGTATTTAAAGATTACGTGCCAAATCCAAGCGTGCGCGATGTGCTAGACCAACTTTTGGTGGTGTCATTATGGGTTTATTTGGTTTGGGCAACTTGGTTGCTACTAGGTTGATTGAAATAGTGTTAATTGAATAGTCATTATTTAAAATTTATTGAAGGTTAATTGGTTATGGCGTTACAAACTCAAATATTTGATGCGTTAGTAGTCGGCGGTGGCGGTGCGGGCTTGCGTGCTTCGCTTCAATTAGCGCAATCAGGCTTAAAAGTTGCTGTGCTGTCTAAAGTATTTCCAACACGTTCACATACTGTAGCTGCGCAAGGTGGTATTGCTGCCGCACTGGGTAACGTAGCAGATGACAAATGGTTATGGCATATGTACGACACCATCAAAGGGTCTGACTACTTGGGCGACCAAGATGCGATTGAGTTTATGTGTAAAAACGCCGCTGCCGCAATATATGAGCTCGAGCATTTTGGCATGCCGTTTGATCGTTTAGAAAACGGTAAAATATTTCAACGTCCATTTGGCGGCATGACGCAAAACTTTGGCGAAAGTGCTATCTCACGTACCTGCGCGGTAGCTGATAGAACAGGCCATGCAATGTTGCACACTTTATACCAACGCAATATTCAATCAAATACCCAGTTTTTTGTGGAATGGTTAGCGCTCGATTTATTAAAAGATGCAGATGGCGGCGTATTGGGCGTTTTAGCTTTAGAAATTGAAACTGGCGAAGTGCATTGCCTACGTGCCAAAGCCACTATGCTGGCGACTGGCGGGGCGGGGCGTATTTTTAAAGCCAGTACTAATGCCTTCATCAACACGGGTGATGGATTAGGCATGGCAGCACGTGCCAATATTCCGTTGCAAGATATGGAGTTTTGGCAGTTTCATCCAACTGGCGTGCTAAACGCTGGCGTATTAATTACCGAAGGTGTACGTGGTGAAGGTGGTTATTTGGTGAATAGCGAAGGCGAGCGATTTATGGAACGCTATGCACCCCATGCAAAAGACTTAGCAAGCCGTGATGTTGTTTCGCGTGCAACGGCTACCGAAATTAAAGAAGGCCGCGGCGTGGGTAAAAATAAAGATGCAGTGTTCCTAAAGTTAGATCACCTAGGCGAAGCATTAATCAACGCGAAATTGCCAGGCATCCGCGAAATTGCCAAAACCTTTGCCAATGTTGACCCAGTTTACGACCCAATTCCTATTGTGCCAACAGCGCACTACATGATGGGTGGTATTCCTACTAACCTGCAAGGTCAGGTGCTTGTGCCAGACGGCAATGGTGGTCAATCAGTAGTGAATGGCTTATATGCAGTGGGTGAGTGTGCTTGTGTTTCAGTACATGGTGCGAATCGTTTGGGTTCAAACTCACTGCTAGATTTAGTGGTATTCGGCCGCGCGGCAGGTGACAAAATGGTTGAGGAAGTGCGAAAGGATAACTTAATACATTCTGGTCACAAACCATTGCCAGCAGATGCTTTTGATAAGACTTTAGCAAGATTAAACCGCTTAGACATACAAACACAGGGCGAAAGTATAAAAGATGTAGGTACTGCACTGCGTGAAACCATGCAAACGCATTGTGGCGTGTTCCGCTTTCCAGAGTTGTTACAAGAAGGTGTGAGGGAAATCAACCAAATAGCCGAACGCGCTAAAAATACAGTGATTAAAGACAAAAGCCAAGTATTTAATACCGCAAGGGTTGAGGCATTAGAACTGGATAATTTGGTAGAGGTCGCTTTAGCGACCATGCATGCTGCAGAGGCTAGAACCGAGAGCCGTGGTGCGCATGCGCGAGAAGACTTTAGTGAGCGCGATGACAAAAACTGGCTTACACATTCACTCTATTACCGTGAAGGCAATCACTTTGTGTATAAACCTGTGCGCCTAAAACCGCAAACAGTCGAAAGCTTTGAGCCTAAAGCGCGCATTTATTAAACTTTATAAACTTATTAAACTCATCACAGAATTAATTACAAATTAGAGACGACAACATGAAATTCTCAATTTATAGATTTAACCCTGACGTAGACAAAAAGCCCTACATGCAAGATTACGATGTAATGTTGGAGGATAGCGACCAAATGCTGTTGGATGCTCTGCTGCGCATTAAAGAGTTGGACGATAGTTTGAGTTTGCGTAAGTCATGTCGTGAAGGTGTTTGTGGTTCCGACAGCATGAATATCAATGGTAAGAATGGCTTGGCTTGTATTACTAAGCTGTCGGATTTAGAAGAGCCTGTGGTGCTTCGCCCGATGCCAGGTTTGCCTGTGATTCGTGACTTAGTCGTCGATATGACGCAGTTTTTCGAGAACTACAATTCAGTTAAACCCTATTTGATTAATAACGATCCGCCACCTGAAACTGAGCGTTTACAGTCGCCAGAAGACCGCGCCAAGCTTGATGGTCTGTATGAATGTATTTTATGCGGTGCTTGCACAACTTCTTGCCCCTCTTTTTGGTGGAATCCTGATAAGTTCGTTGGCCCGGCTGGTTTAATGCAAGCCTACCGCTTTATGGTAGATAGCCGTGATCAGGCGCTGGATGAGCGTTTGGAGAATTTGGAAGAGCCAGATCGATTGTACCGCTGTCACAACATCATGAACTGCGTGGAAGTTTGTCCTAAGAAACTAAACCCAAATGCCGCCATTGCGAAAATCAAAGATCTGAAATTTGAGCAGGCGCGTGAGCATAATGCAAAAAAGAAAGTCGATATTAAAGCAGTTTGAATTGTAAATGTGTGATTTTTGTATCGATAGAAATTTTCATTATCGTCATTCCCGCGAAGGCGGGAATCTAGTTAGGGTTGATAAGCTGAAATAGATGGTTGATGAGATTCTGCGTTGACTGGATTTCCACCTATCACGTGTGAATAATGCGCTTTAGCGCTTATATTCCACGGGGATGCCAAGCACTGGTACGCGGGAATGACGAAAGTGGTAAAGGTGGTTGAATGAGCAACATGACTGATGAAGAAGTACGTCGCCTAAGCTGGCGTTGTCGCCGCGGCTTGTTAGAGCTAGATATTGTATTGCAACGCTTTTCTGAGAAATATCTTGCAACGCTCACCAAACCAGAGTTATTGGCGTTTGACAACTTGCTAGATTTACCTGATAACGAGTTTTTAGATGTGGTGACATCAAGAATCAAGATTGCACAAGTTGAAGCGTTTGAGTTGAAGCAAATTGATGTAGATGCGATGCAGTCCGTCATCACCAAACTGGGTACTCATTAAGAATGTCGATTTAAGAATACTGTTTAAAATAATTAAAACTATTGGAAGATTAGCATGAATAGCCCTGGAAAAATAAAGTGTTATACCAATAGCAATATGCTGGGTGAGAACTGGCCTGGAATACAGCTTTATTATCCACCTGTTAAGTATTCACCAGCGCAGGGCATTTACGAAGATGTTGCGCAAGCTGCGGCGCGTATGAAAAAACATGCACATCACACCAATGCGCATACTTTGATTTTTGATTTGGAAGATGGTTGTCGTCAAAAAGAGATGAGTCGTGATTTATTGCGCCAAGAGCTGCCTGAGCTTCGTAAAGTCAACCCGAGCGTCACCATTGCTATTCGATCAAACTCATTCCGTACTGATGAATATGAGCTGGATATGCAGCTAGTCAGTGATATGTCTGATTGCATCGATGTTGTAATGCTCGCTAAGGCAGGTGAGGCCTATGGCGCGGCTGAAGTGCGTGATTTGTCTAGCTTGCTACTCGAGCTAAATCCGAGCATTACGATCCAGCCGATTATTGAGCATCCGAAGTCATTGAAAATAGCACCAGAGTTGATGCAGTACAGCACAGTGAAGCATGTTGTGTTTGGTATTCATGACTTTTCAAAAGCGATGGGCATACACATCACGCCAGAACACTGGATTGAAGAATTGCAGTTCTATATGAACCAACTCATGTTTGAGGCGCGTATTGCGGGTAAGGGTGTGATTGGTGGTGTTGAAACCTTAATCGGTGCGAATATCATGCCAGAAAAATTTATTGAACCACACGATGTCCGCCGCTGGCTGGATTTGCATGGCGATTATGAGTCACGCATAGTCTACAAACATGCTTGCCAAGAGGCCGCGATGGGTTTAACGGGTAAACAGGTGATACACCCAGGCCATATTCATTTATGTAAAACCGCTTACACGCCATCCCCTACAGAGGTGAACCAAAAGGTACGTATTTTGAAAGCTGCGATTGAGGCGGACGCCTTACACGGTGGTGCGATTAAGTTTGAAGGCGAAATGCTGGATCCACCAATGTTTGGTAAAGCATTGCAGACTTTGTTAAGAGCGCATGCTTTGCGCGCGCTAAACCAAGATGATATGGACTTTGCCTTGCAAGTGCTGGAATTGTTACCAGCACAGGTGATTCGTCAAAACTGGCCGTATGGCGTGTTGCTATAAATTCAATCAATCATGCTGCTGTCATTTAACAAAATGAAATTCAAGAGAGTCTGAAAATGCAAAAGTTAGAACAATTTCCTGAGTGGGAGTGGAACGTTCCAAAACACTTTAATATCGGCGCAGCATGTACTGATAAGCACTTGAATACGCCAGCTGCCTCATTGATTGCGATGATTGTAGAGGATGACGCCCAAGGTACTTCACAAATCACCTTTGAGCAATTAGCAAAACGTACCGATCAATTTGCTCAGTTACTTAGAAATTTGAATGTGGATGCGGGTGAGCGAGTATTGATTCGCTTGCCGAACTGTTTGGACTACCCAACTGCATTTTTAGGCGCGATGAAGCGCGGTGCGATTTCGGTGCCAACTTCAACCTTACTCACGGCCGAAGAAGTAGCTTATTTAGCCAAAGATTCAACAGCAACAGTACTCGTGACAGATAAGGCAGCTTGGCCTTCATTACAAGACCATTTAACAGGTTTACCTAATTTAAGGCATATTTTATTGTCAGGCGTTGGTGAAATAACACCTCATGCTAGCCTAAATATTTGCGATTTAGACGCACAACTTTCTGCAATTCAACAATGCGAACCAGCGCATTTAACGGCCGCAGATGATCCAGCCTATTTGGTATACACCTCTGGAACAACGGGTTATCCCAAAGGCGTGTTGCATGCTCACCGTGCCTTGATAGGTCGCGAACCAGCGTCTAAATACTGGTTTAATTTTGATGCAAACTTGCAAGACCGTATCATGCATTCAGGCAAGTTCAACTGGACCTATGTTTTAGGCTCTGGCTTGATGGATCCGCTCTATCTGGGCAAAACTGTCATCGTGCATGAAGGTAAAAACGATGCTGATTTATGGACACGTTTGATTGCCAAGCATTCAGCGACGATTTTTGTTGGCGTGCCAACCATTTATCGTCAAATCATCCAGAAATCATCAGCCAAAAAATCGGATGTACCAAGCTTGCGCCACTGCATGAGCGCTGGTGAACATTTGTCAGATGAAGTATTGCAACAGTGGCGTGAACGCTTTGGCGCAGATATTTACGAGGCCGTTGGCATGAGTGAATTTTCATACTATTTAAGCCAAAGTATATTCCGCCCGATACGCGCAGGCTCTGCAGGTTTTTCGCAGCCGGGACATGCCATTAAGTTGCTGAACCCTGAAACCTTAGAAGAGGTTCCGCAAGGCGAAGAGGGCATGATTAGCGTGCCTGAGTCAGACCCAGGCCTATTCTTACGCTATTGGAGTTTAGATGAAGAAACTGCTAAATATAAACATGATGGCTGGTTTTTTTCGGGGGACTATGCACGTTATGATGAAGATGGCTATATCTGGTTCTTAGGTCGAAAAGATGACATCATCAAGAGCTTTGGTTATCGTGTATCCCCTTATGAAATCGAGCGTGTGTATAAGTCTCACCCTGCCGTGGCAGATTGCGCAGCCGTGGGCGAAGAGCTTGAAAAAGACAAGTTATTAGTGGTGACTTACGTGATTTTGCAACCTAACTCAGAAGTCACTGCGGATGAGTTAATGGCATTTGGTAAACAGCATTTAGCCGCTTATAAAGCACCAAAAACGGTTTACTTGACCAAGGATTTTCCACGTACGAAAAATGGTAAAATTTTGCGTAAAGACATTAACAACAAAATTTCATACGCAAAAAGTGCAAGATAACCAAATACTTGATTTCGTCATTCCCGCCTACGCGGGTATGACGAGCTAGGAAATTATGACAATCATTAAACAATCTGACTTTATTCAAAGCATCGCCGATGCCCTGCAATATATTTCTTACTACCACCCTGTAGATTATATTCAGGCCTTGGGCCGCGCTTACGAGGCAGAGCAATCCCCAGCTGCGAAAGATGCCATCGCACAGATTCTTACCAACTCACGTATGTGTGCAGAAGGTAAGCGTCCGCTTTGTCAAGATACTGGCATTGTTGTTGCTTTCGTTAAAGTTGGTATGAATGTGCAGTGGGATGCAGCGCCCAATATTGAACTAATGGATATTGAGCAAATGGTGAATGAAGGTGTGCACCGTGCTTACTTGCTGCCAGAGAATAAACTGCGCGCTTCAATCGTCAGCGACCCCGCTGGAAAGCGCGCCAATACTAAAGATAATACGCCAGCTGTAGTGCATGTTTCCTTAGTCACTGGTGATAAAGTTGATGTGCAAATTGCGGCAAAAGGCGGTGGTTCTGAAAATAAAGCCAAGTTGGCAATGCTTAACCCGAATGACAGTATTGTCGATTGGATTTTAGAAGTTGTGCCCCAAATGGGTGCGGGCTGGTGTCCACCAGGCATGCTTGGCATAGGTATAGGAGGAAGTGCAGAAAAAGCCATGTTATTAGCGAAAGAATCTTTGATGGCGCCGATTGATATGCACGAACTTAAAGCCAGTGGTGCTAAAAACAGAATTGAAGAGTTGCGCTTAGAGATTTTTGAAAAAGTGAATAACTTAGGCATAGGTGCACAAGGCTTAGGTGGTTTAGCAACAGTGTTAGATGTGAAGATTTTAGATTACCCAACGCATGCGGCCTCTTTACCTGTGGCGATTATTCCAAACTGCGCTGCTACGCGTCATGTGCATTTTGAGTTAGATGGTAGTGGCGTAGCAGAATTAGAGGCACCTAATTTAAACAATTGGCCAAATGTACATTGGGCGCCAAATGAAGCGTCCTTAAGAGTGAATTTAGACGAGATTACGCAAGCAGATATTCAGACTTGGAAACCAGGTCAAACTTTGTTGTTGAACGGAAAGTTGCTCACAGGCCGCGATGCCGCACATAAGCGAATTGCAACCATGTTGGCTAAAGGTGAGAAATTACCCGTAGATTTTAAAAACCGTTTTATTTATTACGTCGGTCCAGTAGATGCAGTGCGTGATGAAGCCGTTGGACCAGCAGGCCCTACTACGGCAACACGTATGGATGGTTTTACAGAAATGATGCTAAACGATGTTGGTTTGCTGGGTATGGTCGGAAAAGCTGAGCGTGGCGATGAAACAATAGCGTCAATCGCAAAATACAAATCAGTCTATTTGACTGCTGTAGGCGGCGCGGCTTATTTGGTGAGCAAAGCCATTAAAAAAGCCGAAGTACTGGCGTTTGAAGATTTGGGCATGGAAGCGATTTATGAGTTCACGGTACAAGATATGCCTGTGACGGTAGCTGTGGATAGCCAAGGTAATTCAGTGCACACTACTGGCCCAGCTGAGTGGAAAGAGAAGATTGCGCAGCACAAGACGATAGAAATTCACGCTGTGTTTTGAAGTTACATAAGTAATGCACTATTTGCCTTAAACTCTGTCAAAATTGATGGTAGATATTCAGAAAGCGCAGATAAAATGCTAAAACTTCTGTTACGAAGTGCTGTTTTGCTTGGCGTGGTTTTCAATATATCCATAGCCAGTGCAGATGATGTGTTGGCTTACTTAACCGACAATGATGGCCGATATATTGGCCCAAGCGTTGAAGACAATGTTGTGGCAATGGATACTGATAAAAACGGCTTTGCCGACGTTACTGAAGTACGCGCATTTTTAGCACTAAAAAATGGTGCGGATTATCAAAAAGAGATTTTAGATAGATGGCAATTGCGTAGCCAAGGTAAAAGTTGCACGCTACCGCCAGATGACAAATTATTTAACCAAACGAACTAATTTAATGATGAAGTTTTACAAATGTGAAATTTTTCATGATTTAGGCTAGTTTATAATTTAACTCTAGTTAAAGAAATAACAGCCTCAAAGACAACAGTATCAAAAAAGCATTTTTAAACAGTCACTATTTTATTAAAAGAGCCACTATGTTAAAAGCCTATCAAGCCCATGTTGCAGAACGCAGCGCTATTCAACTTCCGCCATTACCATTGTCAGCTGAGCAAGTTGCGCAAGTTGTTGAGCTACTTAAAGCCCCACCTGCTGGTGAAGCCGAAACATTACTTGATTTAATTGCCAACCGCACGCCAGCGGGTGTAGATCAAGCCGCTTATGTAAAGGCCGCTTTTCTGGCAGATATTGCCAAAGGCATTGCTACGTCACCAGTAATTTCACCTGAAAAAGCGGTGGAATTATTAGGTACCATGCTTGGTGGTTATAACGTGCAAGCTTTAGTTACCTTGCTTGGCTTGTCTAATTCAAATCTTCCAATGGCTGCGCATGCGGTGAAAGCTTTAAGTAGCACAATTTTGATGTTCGACGCATTTCATGATGTAGATGTATTGATGAAAGCTGGTAACGCGCATGCTAAAAAACTGATAGAAAGCTGGGCGAATGCCGAGTGGTTTACCAATGCACCAGTGCTAGCTAATGAAATCAAAATGGTCGTTTTTAAGGTGGATGGTGAAACCAATACTGATGATTTAAGCCCAGCGCAAGATGCGTGGAGTCGCCCAGATATTCCGCTACATGCTAAAGCCATGCTCATTAATAAAATGCCAGATGGTTTGAAGCTGATTGATACCTTGAAACAAAAAGGCTTGCCGTTGGCTTATGTAGGCGATGTGGTGGGTACAGGATCATCACGTAAATCTGCGATTAACTCAGTGCAATGGTTTATGGGCAATGATATTCCTAACATCCCAAATAAGCGCACTGGCGGCGTGATTCTAGGCGCTAAAATTGCACCGATTTTCTTTAATACAGCCGAAGACTCAGGCGCATTACCGATTCAATGTGATGTGTCAAAGCTGAATATGGGCGATGTGATTGTGATTAAGCCGTATGAAGGCAAAGTGCTTAATGAAGCTGGCGATGTGCTTTCTACTTTTGCATTAAACCCAGTAACCATGCCAGACGAAGTACGCGCTGGCGGACGTATTCCATTGATTATTGGTCGTGGTTTAACTGCAAATGCACGCAAAGCATTAGGGTTGCCAGAAACTACCGCATTCATTAAAGCGGCACCAGCAGTCAGCTCAACAAAAGGTTATACACTCGCACAAAAAATGGTGGGTCGTGCATGTGGTTTGCCAGAAGGCACAGGTGTGCGCCCTAATACTTATTGTGAGCCAAAAGCTACCACGGTTGGTTCGCAAGATACTACTGGTGGTATGACACGTGATGAGTTAAAAGAACTGGCTTGCTTAGGCTTTAGTTCTGACTTGGTTATGCAAAGCTTCTGTCACACAGCCGCTTACCCAAAACCAGTCGATATTAAATTGCAACATAGCTTGCCAGAGTTTATGTCTAGCCGCGGCGGCGTTTCATTACGCCCAGGTGACGGTGTAATTCACTCATGGTTAAATCGTTTAATCTTACCAGATACGGTAGGTACAGGCGGCGATTCACATACACGTTTCCCGATTGGTATTTCATTTCCAGCAGGTTCTGGTTTGGTAGCGTTTGCCGCTGCGACAGGTGCAATGCCTTTGGATATGCCAGAGTCAGTATTGGTCCGCTTTAAAGGCACGATGCAACCTGGGATTACCTTGCGCGACTTAGTGAATGCGATTCCTTATGCGGCCATTCAAGAAGGTAATTTAACCGTTGGCAAAACAGGTAAAAAGAACGTATTTAACGGCCGTATTCTAGAAATTGAAGGTTTACCAGATTTAAAAGTAGAGCAAGCCTTTGAGTTTGCTGATGCTTCTGCCGAACGTTCAGCAAACGGTTGTACTGTGTTATTGAACAAAGAGCCAGTGATTGAGTTCTTAAACTCTAATATTGTGCTGATGCAAAACATGATTGAAAATGGTTACGAAGATGCACGTACCTTGCAACGCCGCATTGAAAATATGCAAGCATGGTTAGCTAAACCTGAGTTGCTAACACCGGATGCGGATGCTGAGTATGCACACGTGATTGAAATTGATTTGAACGAAATCAAAGAGCCGCTAGTGGCTTGCCCGAATGACCCCGATGACATTAAACCGTTATCAGCAGTTGTGGGCGATAAGATTGATGAGGTGTTTATCGGTAGCTGTATGACCAATATTGGTCATTACCGCGCTGCGGCAAAAGTGTTAGAAGGTTCAGGCAGTATTCCAACGCGTTTATGGATTGCGCCACCAACCCGTATGGATGAAGCGCAGTTGCGTGACGAAGGTGTGTACTCAACTTTCGGCGTGGTGGGTGCGCGTACAGAGATTCCAGGTTGCTCGTTGTGCATGGGTAACCAAGCACGTGTGGCGGATAAAGCGACCGTGTTTTCCACCAGCACACGTAACTTTGATAACCGTATGGGTAAAGATGCCCGTGTTTATTTAGGTTCGGCTGAGTTAGCCGCAGTTTGCGCGAAGCTCGGTCGCATGCCAAGCCATGCTGAATACTTGGAAACTGTAGGTAATAAACTTGCCAACACTGCTGAAATATATAAATATCTAAATTTCGACCAAATGACTGAGTATAAAGCAGCTTTAGATACATTAAGCACTGGCAAAAAAGTGATTCCAATTGCTGAAGTGGTTTAGTTCATTAGCCACAAACATAACGTCAGACCTTGTTTAACCTCATTGCTGCCAGCGCGGAAGTGAGGTTTTTATAGCCTTGTTATTATACCTGCATGCCTAATTGATTTAGTGCAGCGTGCTTAGTGCTCTGTTTTGCTGATATTATCTCCTTATGAAATCAAAGCAAAAACCAGATAGTCACCACATATTTGATCCTGAAGAAATTACACAACCAGCTAAGCGAGGTGCTTGGAAGTGGATGTTGCCGTTATCCATCGTACTAATCGTTGTTGTTTTTGCGGCATGGCATTTCGGCTGGCACGCTAAGGCAGTGACAACGGGTGTGGTGATATTTGCGACTATTTCTCATGTGTTTGCTTGGGTTGTCGCGATGATAGCCCTTATTCCTATTATTGGCCCACTCATTGTAAAAGTGCTATCGATTGGGGTCATTTGGCTGTTGAACGCCATCGGCTATTTGGTTTCCTATGTCGCCATTAAGCGTGGCTATTCTAAAGATGTATTGACCTATCGTGCAGTGACCATTGCGCTTATTACTGGCATTGTCATTGGCTACATTCTTTGTAGCCTTATTTCTTAACTGTATGACGCTTAAATCGATGTTTTTTAAGTCGAAGCCTTTGAATCCAATCTTTAACACCACTCTTTTCTAAGCCCTCGCAAGATGATTATCACAAGAATTAAACAAACACGCTTGTATCACCATGTTTTAAAGCTAGGCGATTTCTTTCCTGTAATTTTCTTTTTTGGCGGATTCTTGTGGGATGCTCTCACCATAGGTCGTAATGTTGCCTACTCAGATCTCATTACCTTTTTTGTCTATTTAGGCATTGCAGCTGCCATTCTATTTACTGTCGGTAGTCCGAGGTTCATTTTGGCAGATGCTTCAAAATTATCTCCATGGGCTGCAAAAATTCATAAGCGTTTGTATTGGGAGAATTTACCTTACTTTTTATTGCAGTTTTTATTTGGCAATTTATTGAGTTCTTTATTCATTCTGTATTTCAAAAGTTCAAATCATTGGCTCGCTTGGGCAATGTCTATTATTTTAGGCATTATGCTGGTAGCTAATGAATATTTAGAAGATAAATATAGACAACTCACACTTAGTTGGGCGCTATTTGGATTTTGCGCTATGTTGCTATTCAATTTTGCTTTGCCATATTTAGTCGGCAGCATTCATCCGATATGGTTTTATTTGAGTACATTGCTAGGCGCGGCTGCAGCATATTGTCTCTATAAGAAAACACCTAATCATGATGGTAGCATTTGGCCAGTAGGTGTAATAGCAGCTTTGTTAATGCTCGCTTATGCGTTTGATATGATTCCGCCTGTGCCGCTAGTGAAGCGCGATATTGCGGTGGGTTATTCAATTAATAAAGTAGATGGCAATTACCAGTTAAGCCAGCAACCAACCAGCTGGTGGGTGTTTTGGCGTAATGCTAGTAGTGATCTGTATGTTGCGCCTGGCCAGCGTGTGTATTGCTTTTCCTCAGTTTTTGCACCCAATGGATTAAAAACGCGTTTGTACCATGTATGGCAATTCCACGATAAGAAAAAAGGTTGGATAATAACGTCACGCGTTGGCTTTGCTTTGTCTGGTGGCCGTTTCAATGGTTTTCGCGGATATACTTACAAAACAGATTTGCAAGCAGGTCAGTGGAGAGTAAGCGTAGAGACTGAAAACGATAAAACTATAGCAGTGCAAGAGTTTAGCGTTAAAGCTGAGTCCTCAACTTCAACGCCGTACGTACAAGTTTATTAGAGTTGAGTTTATTAATGCTTTTGTTCTATACGCATTAACTTATCGATATACGCAATCGCAATGGCAGAAAACACAAACGTCATGTGAATGACAGTTTGCGCAATTAACACTTTGTCGCTTAAGTTTTCAGCATTGATAAATGTTTTTAGCAGATGAATCGATGAAATGCCAATAATGGCCGTCGCTAGTTTCACTTTTAGCAAATTGGCATTGACGTGAGATAACCAATCTGGTTCATCAGGGTGGCCTTCTAAATTCAGGCGTGAAACAAAAGTTTCGTAGCCACCAACAATGACCATGATGAGCAGGTTTGAAATCATCACCACGTCAATTAAACCCAATACAATCAACATGATGTCAGCTTCAACAAGGTGAGAAGCTTTACCCACTAAATGGATTAACTCAAGGCCAAAAAAGTACACATATACAGCTTGTGCAACAATTAAGCCTAAATAAAGAGGTAGTTGCAGCCAGCGACTACCAAATAAAATATTGGTCATCATGCTTTTTTGCTTATATTCGATAAATGAAGGGGTGTTGTGTTCTTGCATGTATTAAAGCCTTTAATTTTGAGTGCAGATTGCGATGTTATTGTAGCAGGTTGGAGCTTTAGCTTTATTTAGACTATTTGACTATCTATCGCGTAACTCGCGGTTCCATCCAAAGCTAATAGCTGTGTTAACACTGGCATGGTTTCATCTAATATTTTCGGTAATGTCCAAGGCGGATTCACAATAAACAAGCCACTGCCGTGCATACCAAAGCCTTCTGCCGATGGCCCTTGTATGGTCATTTCTACGTTTAACCAATTCGGTAAATCTAAATGTATTAAATCATTGATCATTTCAGCTGGTTCTGGTCGCTGCAAAATGGGGTACCAAACCATGTAAGTGCCAGTCGAGAAGCGTGTCAGGCTGTCTTTAATCATGTTGACTATGTGTAGGTAATCTTGTTTGTCTTCATAAGGCGGATCTATCAATACCGCAGCGCGACGTGGAGGCGGTGGTAAGCAAGCTTTGATGCCAGCAAAACCATTTTGCATTTCAATCTTGACCTGCTTATTTTGGCCTCTGAAGTTTTCTATGAGTAATTGGCAGTCGCTAGGATGTAGCTCAAATAGACGCATTTTGTCATCGGCACGCAAAAAATCTTGTGCCACCACAGGCGAGCCAGGGTAAAAATCAAGCGAATTGGTATTAAAGCGCTTAATCTGCGCAACAAAATCAGCAAGCGGCTTGGGTAGGTTGTCCGCGGACATCAGTTTTGCAATGCCTTGTTCAAACTCTGCATTCTGAGTAGCATAGCCCTCAGTTAAGCTATACATACCCGCGCCAGCGTGGGTGTCGATATACCAATAGGGCTTATCTTTTTGATTCATGTATTCTAGTACTAAGCCTAATACGTAGTGTTTGAGTACATCGGCGTGATTGCCTGCGTGAAAGGCATGGCGGTAACTTAGCATTTGATAATAGGCGCAATTAACATGGCGAAATTATAGGCGACAAACGTCTGTTTTCTGTATGATTCAATAAATTATTTAACATGCAGTTTTTAGAAAACCTTATGAGCAACCACCCACAGCACGGCGACCATCAACATGCAGCACATCAGCATCATACGGATGATCATCAACATGGCAATGCATTCGCAACTCCCTTTTTCTTAATTCTGATCTTTGCCATTATTGAGCTATTTGGTGGAATCTTTACACAATCGCTCGCCTTACTTGGCGATGCTGGACACATGATCTCGGATGTATTGGCGCTTGGAATGGCTTGGTATGCGTCGCACCATGCTAGCAAATCTACCAGCAGCAAGCATGCTAGTGGTTTAACGCACAAAGAGCTTTACGCAAGTATTGTGAATTGTGTGCTGATGTTAATCGTTATTGTGTACTTGGTATTTGAAGCGATTGATAGATTAAAAAATCCGCAAAACGTGACAGGTGGCTATGTGATGCTGATTGCGTTTGTTGGCTTATTGGTGAATTTACTGGTAGCTAAAATGTTGCATCATCACGGTGAAGCGCATGGCAGTAAAGATAATCTTAATCATCGTGCTGCATTTTTACATGTATTGGGAGATGTACTAGGGTCAACTGCTGCTTTGGCAGCAGGTGCCGTTATCTACTTTACTGGCTGGCAGGCAGCTGATCCAATTTTAACGTTGTTTATTTCGGCGTTGATTTTTGTAGTCACTCTAAAGTTAGCCAAAGATATTTGGTATACATTTAAAAATGGCTAATTAGTAGCGACTTATGCTGTTGTCATTACTTAAACTAAAGGAGATTCAATATGCCCTACGTGAATATCAAGCTAGCTGGTTCTGTGACTAAAGAGCAAAAAGCTCAAATCGCAAAAGAATTTACCGAAACCTTAGAGCGCGTTGCGCATAAACCAAAATCTTATACATACATTACCTTTGAAGAAGTTTCTTATGAAGATTGGGCGATAGGTGGGAAGTTGTTAAGTGAGTAAGTGTAAATATAACAATATAACTAATCGTAGACTTAACATATTTTAAAATTCCTGAGGCTGTAAACTATATTTGACAAGCTAATTTAGGATTAAACTTCATCTACAGTGTAAAATGCAATCATGAAGCCTTTTCTAAAGTGGGCTGGTGGTAAATATCGTTTAGTTGATCTAATCAAATCAACACTACCAGAAGGCAATCGTTTAATTGAGCTATTTGTTGGGTCTGGTGCATTATTTTTAAACACAGATTACACTATATTTATTAGCTGATTCAAATCAAGACTTAATTAACCGATTTCAACTAATTCTAAAGGCTAGTGGCATGTGAGGTTGACCCCATTTATCTTGCATCTATCAGTGAAAATTAACTTAGGGGTTCAAAATAATCAGACTCAATTATGCTAGTGCCAATTAATTTCTGCATTTCTCGCGGCCTTGAGCGCAACGATTTATAAAGAACACTCTTTAGCAGCTGTTCATCTTTGTCAAGCTCACTCTCAACTGACCATTCATCACTTATACTAACTGCAATTGCCAGCGCCCATTTGTCTATTTCTTTTTTCGTCATAAACTCACTCTTACTCCGCAAGACTGTAAATTCCTCTGCCTTTGAAGTTTAAATAACCTTTATCCCTTAGTAATTGCAACTGTTGTCTAATTTTATCTTTGACAAATCTATTTCTAGGGTGCTTCTGAGCCAATTCAGATTCAAATTTATAAAGCAGCTCAAGGCTAAACTCCTTCGACTTAATACGCTCAATACAACTAATTAAATCTAATGTCCAACCTCGACTCTCAATCACATTCTGCTGTGCTAGAAACGTTGTTCTTTGCCAAGTTTGCAAAACAATCTCTTGTGCAATAATTTCTCCATTTTTAATCAATTTGATCTTACCAATTTCTGGTATTTTATCAAGTAATATGTTGCAACCAATCCAGCCTGCGCGCCTCGCCGTGTCTGCTAGCGGATTTCTTTTTTCAATTACAGATGGTTGAAAAAAATAATTAGGAACTGCCATAAGGTCAGTTACACGAAGATAAGCGTCGTATCCTAAAAAGAAAAAATGTGGACTTTGAGGCTCAATAATTCTTTCCATCATCGAAGAATATGCGCCATCTGCTATTTTCCCCATTGCTTTTGAAATACGCTTACTTTTAAGCTCAAACTCATTAACACAATTAACACATTCAAAATCTAGAACTTTTGCATTAGCCTTTGCACTTTTCAAGCCACTACCACAAGTTGGGCAGTATCCGCATTCAGATAACCAAGTTTCAGTAATAACGCGAATTTTTTGAGATGCGCTTGTGTATCCATCCGCAAGGCTCGCATTCATTTGAAGTTTCATAAGGACGCTTCTTTAAATTAAGATTTCCAGAGATATTTATCTATCAATGACCAATTTTTTTAGATTTTTGGAGCAGAAGGCATATTTTTAGCACTTAAGCTGCCGTTTAAGATTGCGAGTATGTACTTTCCACTTTAACACTTTCTTAACTCGACTGACGCAATAACCCTGTTAAAGTTAAGTAACGTTGAACTTAACGGTAAGTTATATGAAATAGTTAGAAATGACTATAAGCTTGTAAGATCTTACTTGAATGATTCAGAAAAGGGCTTTCATAAACTAACAGGAAAAATGGGAGCTTTTATTCAGCCACGCACAAAAGGTGCTGGGCATGGA
>JAYTRW010000059.1:0-2132 GCA_043745985.1 Methylotenera sp. | reverse complement strand
ATTTAGCTTATATTTTGCAAGGTCATAATCGGCGGCTTTATTTCTTTGAAATTTGGTATGCGACACTTTGATGTGCGAAACCACATGTTTATGCGATTTTTTTGCAGCCGCGTACGAAAGCATGGGTGACAGGCTTAGCGCTAAGGCGGTATAAAGTAGTATGAGTTTGCGCATAAATAAATTAGTTTCTTTTACGTCATAGAGTTACAAGATAATTTTATATAAAAACTTTAGCTTTGTCATTAAAAATGTTTATCTTTAATAATACGCTTATTTAACGATTTATTATGCATGAATTTTATTTTCACAATTCGATTATTAGCAATATAATCACAGGCTTATTCATCATTAAGTAATTACACTCAGAGCGCCAAAAATGCAAATTCCAAAGACTATTCTATACAGCAACGAACATTTATGGACTAAAGCATCGGCTGACGGCGCATGGGAAGCTGGCATAACAGACTACGCACAGGATTTACTAGGCGATATTGTGTTTATAGAAGCACCTGCAATTGGCACTAAGCTTGTGGCTGGAAAGCCTTGCGGCCTAGTTGAGTCAGTAAAAACAGGTTCTGATTTACACGCGTTGGTTGATGGGGAGGTAATTGAAATCAATGATGAGTTAATTAATTCACCAGAGTTAATTAATGAAAAACCATATCAAGCATGGATATTCAAATATAAGCCGAGTAACGATGACGTTAGCAAAACACTGTTATCTGCCGAGGCATACCAAGCTTTACTTGACGGCGTTGCTTAGTAATTTTGTCTAGTAATGTTGATCAGTGAGCTTGATTAATAGCCGTTACCAAAAGTCTATTTACTGAAAATCAGGCGTACGGAATCTAGTAGCTTTTCTATTTCAGTCTTAATATTTGCACTGACTTGCTGCTCTATTCTTGGTACTTCAACGCTCAGTATTTCCTGAACTTTATTGGCTAAAGCTTGCTCGATTTCAGGTAATTCCGCATTCAGAGTTTGCTTAAAGTCTTGCTTGCTAGCGTCTGCCATTCCCACAAAATCTTGTTTTAAGTTTACAGTTAACTCATTTGTTAACAATTGATATAGCGATGGGAAAGCTTCGCTGACTTCTTTATCTAGTTGCTGCTTAGACCTCAGTTGCAACGCATCCAAATAAATCGTTAACTCAGTATGCGATTGTGCAGTCAGACCTTGATAAATCGCAGACAACTCGCGCGCCAGATTATTCTGATGCTCAGTTAAAATATTTTCGTGCAGACGCGTTATTTTATCTTGTAATGCATGGCTCGCATCTTCTACCGTTGTGGTTTCTAGTCCAGATAAAGTAATCTGCAATTTTTCCGTTAACGAGTCTTGCAACATAGGCAAGGCACCGATGAGTTTAGCTTGCACTTCAGCAATACCCTGCGCTGACATTTGCACTAAAGCGCTATCTAAATCAGATTTCACGCTAGTGGCTACCTGCATTGCATGTTCAGTCGTTGTGGCTTGCAAACTTTCTAAAGTTTCCTGTACCTGATTGATCAGCGCCTGCTCCATGGCTGGCAATGAAGCAGCCAGCTTGGTTTGCACCTCTGCGAGACCATCTGCATGCATCTGACCTAATGCACTTTCCAAATCAGATTTTGCTAGGTTAGCTCTTGCTTGCAACACCTGAGTCGCACTTTCAAGTGCGCCACTTTCTAAATTAGCTAAATTTATTTCAAATTGCTTAGTAACCGCTTGCTCCATCAACGGCATAGCTTGGTTAAGTTTGGTTTGCACTTCATCTAAGCTTCTAGCCTGCATTTCACTTAAGATACTGGCTAAGTCTGCTTTGATAATATCGGCATTAGCATGCATCATTTTAGGAATTTCTGTGGCTAAGTCAGCTCTCACTTTATCCACATAGACCGCACTATTATCCATTACAGCCTGCTGTGCATTTGCCACGGCGCGGCTAACGTCCTGCACTACTGACTCTTTAATTTGTTCAACCGAAGTTTGTTGTGCCTGAACAATGGCCGTATGAATTGCTCCCATCAAACTAGCATGGCTTGCCTGTTGCCAGGTATTAAGCTCTTCGTTGATATGCTGTATTAATCTAGCACTTGCCAACTCTTGAATCGCATTAGACTTATCGCCTAACTGCTGTGATTGTAATTCAT
>JAYTRW010000058.1:0-2133 GCA_043745985.1 Methylotenera sp. | reverse complement strand
TGCAATGGTTGCTTGCAGCAGTTCACCTATCCAGCAATCGAATGTTCAATTGAGCACTTCAGATAAAGAGTGGCCTAGTTTTGGTCGTGATTTTACTAATCAGCGGCTCTCCCCACTTACACAAATTAATCAACAAAATGTTAAAGATTTAAAACTAGCTTGGCAATTTAAAAGTGGCGTTGTCGCTGGCTTTCAAGCCACGCCTATCGTCACTGGTGGCGTAATGTATGTGGCTTTACCTTTTAATCATGTCGTTGCCTTAGATGCCAAAACGGGTAAAGAGCTTTGGCGATATCAGCATGAGCGTAGAGCAAGTTGGAAAATGTGCTGCGGCCCAGCAAATAGAGGCGTTGCGGTAAGTGATGGTAAGGTATTTATTGGTACGGTTGATGCGCGCTTGATTGCGCTAGATGCTAAAAGTGGCGCAAAAATTTGGGATATTGACGTTGCTGATGATACGGCATTAACAGAAAATACCAGCTCATTAAGTCAGGCAGACGCTAAGAGCCATAAGGAAGCCTATGGCGGCACTGGTGTTGGTATCGCAATGGCGCCAGTCGTTTATCATGGCAAGGTCATTGTTGGCATCACAGGAGTGGGTTATGGCTTGCATATTGACCAGCCGACAGTAAATGCACCGTTAGGTGCTGTGGTAGGTGTTGACGGTCGTTATGGTCGCCCAGGCTTCTTAGCTGCTTATGATATTGCTAGTGGCAAGCGTGTTTGGACTTTTGATACCATTCCGACCCAAGGGTGGGAGGGCGTATTTGCTGAAACAACTTCAGATGGTATCTCGCTTAATCGCGATGTTGCGGCTGAAAAAGCTAATATGGTGAATAATAAAGAAGCCTGGCGCTTTGGTGGCGGCTCGGCTTGGAGTACGCCAGCGATTGATACTAAAACCAATACACTTTTCTTTGGTACGGGTAATCCTTCGCCACAAATGAACGATATTTCTCGTCCTGGTGATAATCTATATACGGTTTCGCTGGTTGCTTTAGATACAGAAACAGGCAAGCTAAAGTGGCATTATCAGCAGGTTCCACATGATGTTTGGGGTTATGATTTAGCGAGTCCGCCAGTGTTGTTTGATTACAAGAAAGACGGCAAGACCATCGCAGCTGTAGGGCAGGCCAGCAAAACGGGTTGGTATTATGTGAACGATAGGGCAACGGGAAAGTTGCTGATGAAGTCTGATGCATTTGTGCCACAAAAAAATCTATTCGCTAAAGCAAGTAAGGAGGGCACTGTGCTTTATCCTGGAATTTTAGGTGGTTCAAATTGGAGCCCTAGTGCTCTAGATGAGCATAATCAAACCAGCTTTGTCGCTGGTATACATGCACCTATTAAATATACCCTAGTAGAAGAGGATGCAGCAGCTGGTAAACCAGCTGTTCGATATGCCTCCTCTGAGCCAACCAAAGATCCGCGTTGGGGCGTGATTTCAGCAATCAATCTTGCTACAGGTAAAATGAGATGGCAAGTTAAAACTGAACAACCTTTGATGGGTGGACTGCTTGCGACTCAAAGCGGTTTATTGTTTATGGGTGAAGGCAGCGGCAACTTCAATGCGTACAACAGTAATACAGGTGACTTATTGTGGCAAACTAAAGTCGATGCAGGTGTTAATGCACCGCCTATAAGCTATGAAATTGATGGTGTGCAGTATGTAGCAGTCGCTGCAGGGGGTAATTCTATATTTGGCTATACTGTAGGTGATAATGTTGTGGTTTATGCGCTGGGGAAGTAGTACCTGAATGTGCTAGCGGTGTTTAAGCTTTAAAATAAGCACCACGCACGCTAAAACTAAGGTGATGCCGTTGGCCAGAATTACTGGCCAACTCGTAATTAACAGGCCGTATATAAACCAGCCTAATACGCCCAAGCTAAACAAGCTATACATGGGTAGTGAAACGCCTGATAAATCTCGTGTTTTCCATGAGTGCAAGGCTTGTGGCACAAAAGAAAATGTGGTCAAAAAAGCTGAGGAATAGCCAATCAAATCTGTAGGGGTCATGTGGGCGTTATATTTTATATAGATTGAAAATTATTCTTAAATTTGAATCAAACCTGTCAATTTCAAGATAAAAAAATGGCCCAATTAAGGGCCATTTTTTTGAATTCCATTAACTG
>JAYTRW010000057.1:0-2134 GCA_043745985.1 Methylotenera sp. | reverse complement strand
TCACTGAAAACGTGCTAAAAGCCGCAAATAGAACCCTACAAGATATTGACGCAATCGCCTACACACAAGGCCCAGGCTTGTCTGGTGCACTTTTAGTTGGCACTAGCTTTGCCGAATCACTCGCATTTAGCTTACAAATCCCAACGATTAATGTGCATCATCTTGAAGGTCATTTGCTTGCGCCTTTGCTGGAAGCCAATCCGCCCGCTTTTCCATTTGTGGCGCTGCTTGTTTCGGGTGGACACAGCCAACTCATGCGCGTGGATGGCATTGGTGAATATGAGTTACTTGGCGACACACTAGATGATGCCGCGGGTGAAGCTTTTGACAAAACGGCTAAATTGTTAGGTTTAGGCTATCCAGGTGGTCCTGCGCTATCTAAATTGGCGCAAAGTGGTAACCCGCGCTTTAAATTACCGCGTCCATTATTGAATAGCGGCGATTTAAACTTCAGCTTTAGTGGCTTAAAAACGGCAGTGCTCACACTGGTGAATCAACACCAACCACTAGACGCCACAACTACTGCGGATATTGCTTGGGAGTTTCAAGAAGCGGTGACTGAAATATTAACGCTGAAATGTATGACGGCTTTGCGTGAAACTGGCTTAGATAACTTAGTCGTTTCAGGTGGTGTAGGCGCCAACTCAAAACTGCGTGAAAAATTGAATGCAGCGACCAAACGTAAATTATGCAAAGTGAGTTATCCGCGATTAGAATTTTGTACCGACAACGGTGCGATGATTGCCTTTGCAGGTGCAATGCGCCTTAAAGCCAAGCATGGCAATGGCAATGGCAATAAGAATTACGGCTTTAGTGTACGCCCACGTTGGGATTTAGCAGAGTTGCAAAAACCTAGCAATTAAGAAAACTTACTTTTTCTTACCAAAACCCGATTCTGTACCTGCCAGCAGCTTTTGAATATTGCCTCTATGGCGCCAAACGAGCATTACCGCCATGACCGTCACCGCAATCACGTAGTCGTTATACGCTGACAACAGTAACCATGCATACACTGGCGCAAATGCTGCTGCCGCAATCGCAGCAAGTGATGAGTAGCGCGAAACTGCAAATACCACAATCCAAGTCAATACTGCCGCCAAACCGAGTAATGGCGAAATGGCCAACATCACACCTAGCGCAGTAGCTACACCCTTGCCACCTTTAAATTTATAAAAAATCGGGTATAAATGTCCAAAAAACACAGCTAAACCAACTGCGGCGACTACCCACATCAACATATCAGACTGCAACGCCAGCCAAACAGGCAGCCATCCTTTAACCACATCACCCAACAGAGTGAGAGCGGCCGCCAGTTTTTTACCACTACGTAATACATTCGTCGCCCCTGGATTACCAGAACCCACAGTACGCGGGTCAGGCAAGCCAAACAACTTACTCACGATAATACCAAATGCGACAGAACCCAACAGATAAGCAGCAACAATCCAAACCACTGGAATCAACGTGACTGGTACAAACCCTAATTCATTCATTTAAATTCTCTTAGCCATGATGCTCACTGAAGCGAGCATGCAAACAAATAATCGATCAAGCGATTTTTAATCACAATCGTATATTGTAGTTTAATATTCAAAATATTACTGGATTATGGCAATTGCAGGAATCACAACAAGAGAATAAAGCTAATGGACATCATATTTTTAGAGCAAGTTAAAGTACAAACCAAATTAGGCGTACCCGAGTGGGAACGCATGATGCTGCAAACCATCATTCTAGACATTGAAATTGGCTACGACTTAACCAACGCCTGCAAAAGCGACGCAATTACGGACACCATAGACTACGGCGCAGTGGTCGGTCGAATACGTGAGACCTTAACTGAACATAACTTTCAATTGGTAGAGGCTTTAGCGGAACATGTTTGTCAGTTAATTTTGAAGGAGTTTAGTGCACTTAGTGTGAAGATTAAAGTGGCTAAGCCTGCGATATTGCCAGGGTTGAAGGCGTTGGGGGTGGTGATTGAACGCTGGGCAATCAATAATGTTTGAGCTTAAAACACTTGAAGACTACTCTGACGAATCTTTACTTAATGAGCTTCGTCGTGTCGCCAATGAACTCAAAGACGAGTGTATTACTAAAAGAAAGTTTGACCATCTTGCGCGCGCCCACTCAT
>JAYTRW010000056.1:0-2141 GCA_043745985.1 Methylotenera sp. | reverse complement strand
TGATGCTAACGCCAACACGCGAGCTAGCAGCACAGATTGAAGAGTCTGTAAAAGTCTATGGTAAATACCTACCACTGACTTCTACAGTGATATTTGGTGGCGTAAATGCCAACCCACAAATCGCGCGCTTGAAAAAACCGCTGGATATTTTAGTGGCTACTCCAGGTCGTTTGCTAGACCACGCTGGTGAGAAAAATGTAGATTTATCAGGCATTGAGATTCTAGTGCTAGATGAAGCTGACCGCATGTTAGACATGGGTTTTATTCGTGACATTAAAAAAATATTGGCAATGTTACCTAAACAACGCCAGAACTTATTATTCTCTGCAACTTTCTCAGACGAAATTAAAGCATTAGCTGATGGCTTATTGCACAATCCAGGCTTTGTTGAAGTGGCGCGTCGCAATACAGCATCTGAGTTGGTAGAACAAACTGTGCATATGGTTGCGCAAGGCCACAAACGTGAATTAATGAGCCATCTCATTCAGCAAAATGATTGGAAGCAGGTATTAATATTTACTCGCACCAAACACGGCGCGAATCGTTTGGCTGAAAAACTGGTGAAAGATGGCATTCAATCTGCAGCTATTCACGGCAACAAGAGCCAAAGCGCACGGACAAAGGCTTTAGCGCAATTTAAAGACGGCACGATGCGTGTGCTAGTGGCTACCGACATCGCAGCACGCGGTTTAGACATTGACCAATTACCGCAAGTGGTGAACTTTGAATTGCCGAATGTTCCAGAAGACTACGTCCACCGTATTGGCCGTACAGGCCGTGCGGGTAGTAGCGGCGCAGCGGTTTCATTAGTAGACCGCGAAGAATTGAAGTTGCTTAAAGATATTGAAAAGCTCATCAAGCGCGAAATTCCAAAAGTTCAGGTTGAAGGTTTTACGCCATCTGACAAACCTGAACCAGAAGCGCCACGCTCAACGCAAGCGCATGGCAGACCGCCACGTGGACACGGCCAAGGCCAGCAACGTAAAGCGCATGAGCCAGCTAGCACTGAAGGCAATGGCGCAAACCCAAATACTGGTCGCAATCAGAACAGAGACAATGGACAGCGTAATGGTCAAGCGCCAAATAGAAACGGCGCTCAAGTAAATGCCGAAGGCCGTCTAGCACAAGGCAACAAAGCGAGACCTGCACAAAGTGCAAATACAAAAAACATGTCTGAAGCCGCCCGCCACCAAGCCATGCCGCAATCTGCTTTATTTGCGCCACCAGCCCCGAGTCGCCACCAGCCTAATCGCCAAAATGCCGCTCGCCCTAGTGAAGGGCGCAGTAACGCAGGAAGAACAAATGCCAACCCGAATAGCACACACAGAAGCGGTGGTAGAGGTCGTTAACTCCGCTGTCACATTAAGCACTTAAAATTAAACATGCTTTACAAAAATAGATTAAAATCTTACCCAATATTTTTCACATACTTTGGTTTTACAAACTCTGATTTAGAACTTTAGCTTAGGACAAGGATATACCATGCAAATTGCTATGAACACTGTAGTAACAATGACTTATGAACTTAAAGATGCTGATGGCAATGTGCTTGAATCAAGCGCGGATCCAGTCGCTTATCTGCACGGCGGATACGATAATATTTTCCCAAAAGTGGAAGAAGCCATGCACGGTAAAAACGTCGGCGACTCTGTGGTTGTAGACTTACAACCAGTAGATGGCTTTGGTGAGTACGACGAAGAGTTAGTGCAAATCGAACCAGCTACCGCGTTTCCAGCGGATGAATTAAAAGTAGGCATGCAATTTGAAGGCGAAGACGACACTGGCGAAGTGATTTTATACACAGTAACTGAAATTGCAGATGGCAAAGTTGTGGTTGACGGCAACCATCCTTGGGCTGGCGAGCGTTTGATATTTACTGCTACTGTGACTGATGTTCGTGTAGCAAATAAAGAAGAAGTGACGCATCAACACGTGCATGGTGCTGGTGGTCATCACCACTAAGAAATTTTTAGACCTCGAAGTAAACCATTCGAATAAATAAAAAAGCACTCTTGATGAGTGCTTTTTTATTGCTGCTTAATATTGGCAGAATTTTTGCTATTCTGTTTTGACTGTCATTTTCTTATTAACATCTAAAGTCAGTTTAGTATTTACATCCTTAGCATTTCCATCACTTTTAT
>JAYTRW010000055.1:0-2148 GCA_043745985.1 Methylotenera sp. | reverse complement strand
TGCGTGTGGTGCATACTGAAGCTGCACTGATTGCCTCAGTGAATATGACAAAAGCCGAAGCGCAAGCAGCCTTTGGTAACCCTGTGGTTTATATGGAGAAATACCTAGAAAAACCACGCCATATTGAAATTCAAGTGCTCGCTGACCAACATGGCAACGCGGTGTTTTTAGGTGAACGTGATTGTTCTATGCAACGCCGCCATCAAAAAATTCTTGAAGAAGCGCCTGCGCCATTACTTAACCCACGATTACGCGACAAAATTGGCGAGCGTTGTGCGGAAGCCTGCCGCAAAATTAAATATCGTGGCGCGGGTACTTTTGAATTCTTGTATGAGAATAATGAGTTCTACTTCATTGAGATGAATACCCGCTTACAGGTTGAACATACAGTGACCGAAATGATTACGGGCATTGATTTAGTTCAACAGCAGATTTTTGTAGCGGCTGGCGAAAAGCTAAAGTTCCGCCAAAAAGATGTTGTACTCAAAGGTCATGCCATTGAGTGCCGCCTTAATGCTGAAGATCCATACACTTTTGTACCATCTCCAGGCAAAATCACTACCTTCCATATGCCAGGCGGGCCTGGTGTACGTATTGATACGCATGCTTACGCGGGCTACACTGTGCCACCGAATTATGACTCTATGATAGGTAAGTTGATTACTTATGGTGACACGCGTGAACAAGCGATTGCTCGCATGCGTATTGCCTTATCAGAAATGATGATAGGCGGCATTAGCACCAACGTAGCCTTGCACGCAGACCTGATGGCGGACGCAGCTTTTCATCTAGGTGGCACAAGCATTCATTACCTTGAGCAAAAGCTTGGCATTTATAACAAATAATCATCAGTAAGTGGGTTTTGCATGGCGTGGGTATCTTTAAAAATTGAAGCACAAGACAATACGGCTGATTTAATTAGCGATACGCTAATGGCGCAAGGTGCGCTTTCCGCCATTATTGAAGATGCTAACGCCGACACATTAGACGAACAGCCAATATTCGGCGAACCAGGCGACCCGCCACCAGGTATTTGGCAACAAAACCTTGTCAGCGCCTTGTTTGATGAGGGTGTTGATGTTAAAAAAGTGATTGCTGATTTGGAACGAGAAACCAAATTAAGTCATCTGCAATACTCTACCGAAATCATCCAAGAGCAAGATTGGGTACGTGCGACGCAATCTCAATTTGAGCCGATTAGAATTACCGATAATTTGTGGATTGTGCCTACGTGGCATAGCGCGCCTAATTCAGAGGCGATTAACATCGTGTTAGATCCAGGCTTAGCTTTTGGCACGGGCAGCCACCCTACTACACATCTGTGCTTGCAATGGCTGACTGAAACAGTATCTCAACAAAACTCCGTTTTGGATTATGGCTGTGGCTCAGGTATTTTAGCGATTGCTGCCAAAAAACTTGGTGCATCTGAAGTCATCGGCACAGATATTGACCCACAAGCCATTCAATCTAGCGTATACAACGCTGAGCAGAATAACGTCGCAGCTGACTTTTATCATGCAAGTAAATATCAATCACGTGAATTTGATATCGTAGTTGCAAATATACTCTCAAGCGCTTTAAGTGTATTGGCGCCTGCGCTGGCAAAATCCTGCAAAACTGGTGGCAAGATTGCACTTTCGGGTATTTTAAAAGAGCAAGTCTCTGACGTGAGTGCTATTTACGCGGAATGGTTTAACATGCAGGTCCCACAAACGATGGATTCTTGGGTATTACTCACAGGCACTAAAAAATAGAGTGAAAAATGACCACTGTCACTAATTGCCCCAACTGCCAAACGCAATTTGTTGTTACGGATGAGCAACTGAACCAACATAATGGCAAAGTGCGTTGTGGGCATTGCCTACATGTTTTTGATGCGACAAAAGAGTTGGTTGATGTTAACGACACTGAAGTTAATGTGATAGATGACAACGACTTTGCTAGCGTCAATGATGAGAACAAAGCTCAAGTTAGTCAAACTGAAGAACATGAAAGTTCGCAAATAAGCGACGAGGCTAGTGAGATTGTCAACAAATCCTTACTTAAAGATAGTCAAACCAGCTATTTCCAAATAATTGACAAAAAAGCCGAACGTAAAAGCCTTTTATATAAGTGGCTAATAAGCTTGTTTGCTATTCTTCTACTAAT
>JAYTRW010000054.1:0-2152 GCA_043745985.1 Methylotenera sp. | reverse complement strand
TTGGCTTTGCGATTTACTATTATGTATTAAGCCCAAATGCCGTATTAAAAAACTCTGCTACAGACTACAGCAAGTTTTCTACGCAACCGCTATTTGCTAGCAAGCTTCCTAATCCAGATGGCGTAAATCAAGATTTAAGCCAATATAAAGGCAAAATCATTGTGCTTAATTTTTGGGCAACTTGGTGCCCACCTTGCCGCGAAGAAATGCCAGAACTCTCTGAATTATATACAGAATATAAAAATAAGAATGTGGTGGTGCTTGGCGTGGCTGTAGATGAGTTAGCACTCGTGAAAGAATTTTCAGTAGCAACGCCTGTAAGCTATACTTTATTTGCGGCAGAGAACGGTGGCATGGTGCTTGGCAATGATTTAGGCAATGATAAAGGTGTATTACCTTATACCGTTATCATTAATCAGCGTGGCGCAGTCGTTGATACCTACTTTGGACGCATCAATAAAACCCTTTTAGAGTCTGCAATACGTCCTTTATTAGTACCATAACACCCCATATTTTACAGCTAAACTTAAGCTAGTAATATCAACCACTTAAATTGTGAATGCCAGCTAATTTCGTTTAAACTCACTAAAGTTGCTGGACAAAACCTGCTAACTTCGGCAAACTTGCAATAATGAGTTACATTAATTTACAATATAAACCGTTCAAAAAATTGGTTGAGCATGTCGGCTAAATCTATATTAGTATTGCACGGCCCAAACCTTAATTTATTGGGTTTACGTGAACCTGAGCATTATGGCAGCGACACGCTAAGCTCAATTAACCTAACGTTAACGGACATTGCAACACAAGCAGGTGTAGCTTTGGAGACTTTTCAAAGCAATACTGAAGGCGATCTTGTCAATAAAATTCAATCCATTGCGACGACAAAAGTAGACTTTGTGATTATTAACCCTGCCGCATTTACACATACATCAGTGGCAATGCGCGATGCGCTTTCTGCTGTTAAAGTACCCTTTATTGAAGTGCATTTATCCAATGTATATGCACGTGAAGCATTCCGCCACCATTCGTATTTTACGGATATTGCAGTTGGTGTTATCAGTGGCTTAGGGGCACATGGCTATACACTCGCGCTTGATTATGCAATTCGGCGCATCAATCATTCTTAAATTTATTCTTGTTATTAACTAAAATTTTCCTAGATTTTTAGAGGTTATTATGGACTTACGCAAACTTAAAAAACTAATCGATCTTGTTGAAGAGTCAGGCATCGCTGAACTTGAACTGACAGAAGAAGGTGAAACGGTACGTATTAGCCGTAACTTTACATCTAGTGCACCTGCGCAGCAGCACTACGCCAACTATGCACCTGCGCAGTACGCTGTAGCGCCACAAGCCGCCGTTGCTGAAGTACCAGCGGTTGAAGAAGGCCATGCTGTTAAATCGCCGATGGTAGGCTCGTTCTACCGCTCATCTTCACCAGATGCAAAAGCATTTGTAGAGGTGGGCGATACGGTTGCTGTAGGTGACACGCTTTGTATTATTGAAGCGATGAAACTATTGAATGAAATTGAATCAGATAAAGCTGGCGTTGTTAAGAAAATCTTAGTCGAAAACGGCTTGGCTGTTGAGTATGGCGAGCCGCTATTTATTATTGGCTAATAAAAATTTAAAAGGTATTTAACAACATGGCTATGTTTGACAAAATCTTAATTGCTAACCGAGGCGAAATCGCCCTTCGTGTTCAGCGTGCATGTCGCGAACTTGGTATCAGAACAGTTGCCGTTCACTCTGAAGCAGACCGAGAAGCTAAATATGTAAAATTAGCGGATGAATCTGTATGTATTGGTCCTGCGCCGTCTGGTCAAAGTTACTTAAATATTCCTGCTGTGATTAGTGCAGCTGAAGTAACTGACGCGCAAGCGATTCATCCAGGTTACGGCTTTTTATCAGAAAATGCTGACTTTGCTGAACGTGTAGAGCAAAGCGGCTTCGTGTTTATCGGCCCTCGCGCTGAAACTATTCGTTTAATGGGCGATAAAGTATCGGCTAAAGATGCGATGAAAAAAGCGGGCGTACCTTGTGTGCCAGGCTCTGACGGCGCATTGCCAGATGATCCAGCTGAAATCATTAAAATCGCTAAAAAAGTTGGTTACCCAGTCATTATTAAAGCCTCTGGCGGTGGCGGTGG
>JAYTRW010000053.1:0-2155 GCA_043745985.1 Methylotenera sp. | reverse complement strand
ATACTTTAGATACCTTCTTTGAATCTTCATGGTATTTCGCGCGTTACGCAAGCTTTGATAGCAAAACTGCGATGGCAGATGAACGTGCGAACTATTGGTTGCCTGTAGACCAATATGTAGGCGGTATTGAACATGCGATTTTGCATTTACTTTATGCACGCTTCTTTAATAAATTGATGCGTGATGTTGGCTTAATTAAAAATGATGAGCCTTTCACTACCTTGCTCACGCAAGGTATGGTGCTGAAAGACGGCACTAAAATGAGTAAATCTAAAGGCAACACGGTTGACCCACAAGAGTTGATTGATACTTACGGCGCAGATACCGCACGCTTATTCATGATGTTTGCTGCACCGCCTGAGCAAAGCTTAGAGTGGGCTGATAGCGGTGTGGAAGGTGCAAATCGCTTTTTACGCAGATTATGGAAAGCCACTTACGACCATCTTGAGTTAGGCCAGATTGCTGCTTACTCGACAGGTGATTTATCAGCTGAGCTTAAAGGCATTCGTTTACAGTTGCATAGCACCATTGAAAAAGTGGCTGATGATTACGGTCGCCGTCATAGCTTTAACACGGCCATTTCATCTGTGATGGAAATGATGAATGCTTTAGCGAAGCTTGAAGGCACAGATGATGTCACCCGTAGCGTGCGCCAAGAAGTATTACAAAATGTCGCGTTATTGCTATCCCCTATCGTGCCGCATATTTGCCAAGCAATTTGGGCTGAATTATGCCCACAAAGCCATATTTTGGAGGCTGGCTGGCCAATAGCAGATCAATCCGCCATGGTGCAAGATAGCGTAGAATACGTGATTCAGGTGAATGGTAAGTTGCGTGGCAGTATTCAAGTCGCGAAAACTGAAACGAAAGACGCGCTAGAAAAACTAGCATTGCAGCAGCCTTTTGTGCAAAAGTTCATTGAAGAAAACATGTCAGTTCGCAAAGTGATTGTCGTGCCAAATAAACTCATTAATGTGGTTGTGGGGTAAGTTATGCAAAGCATCATACGCCGTTTCAGTGTTGTATTTTTATTCGCGCTAGTACTTTCCGCCTGTGGATACCAACTACGTGGCGTGGCTGATTTATCTTTCAAAAAACTGTATATTCAAGGTGCGCCGCTGAGCATTTCAAAAGATTTGAAAAAGTCTTTAAAAACCAACGGTATTCAAGTAGTGGATAGTGCAGAACAAGCTGACCTACTACTTGAGTTATTGAGCGAAACCAATGAAAAACGGATTCTTTCATTGAGCGGAACGGGTGTGGTACGTGAATATGAACTGACCTATCGCGCCAACTTTAGAACGCGTGCACCTGCCAGCCCAACTTGGAGCCAGCCACAAACCTTGCAAACGCGCCGCAACTATTCATATAACGATAGCGCATTGCTTGGTAAAGCTGAAGAGGAGGCTAGGCTGAATCTTGATATGCACAATGATGCGGTACGCGAAATGTTGCGTAGATTAACGGCCATTAAGCCAGCCGCAGAATAGAAACTTCACATGCAATTAGCCTTAGCGCACTTAGAAAAACACCTCACGCAAAACTTAAAGCCGCTTTATATTTTAGTGGGCGATGAGCCACTTGCCCAGCGTGAAAGCCTAGATGCGATTAGAGCCGCTGCACGTGCGCAGGGTTATGATGAGCGCACCACTTTAACGGTTGAGCGCTACTTTAAGTGGGAACAAATTCAGTCTTATGGGCAATCTATCTCATTGTTTGCTAGTCAGCGTTTATTAGAAATCAATATCCCTTCTGGCAAACCTGGTGTGGATGGCGGCAAAGCACTACAAGCTTTAGCCAACAAAGCAATTCCTGACACTTGTGTGGTGATTATTCTGCCAAAATTAGAGCGCGATGCTGCTAATAGTGCATGGTATAGCGCACTTGAGAGAAACGCTGTCACACTCTCGTTAAATGAAGTTGATGCAGCAAACTTACCAAAATGGATTGCCAGCAGGCTCGCATTGCAAGGTCAGCACACCAGCCAGCAAACATTAGAATTTTTAGCGCATCAGGTTGAAGGTAATTTGCTAGCCGCTAATCAAGAGGTTCAAAAGTTAGGCTTGCTATACCCGCAGGGTGAATTAAGCGATGCGACTGTGCGTGAGGCGGTGCTGAATGTTTCGCGCTACGATGCATTTCAATTAGGCGAAGC
>JAYTRW010000052.1:0-6901 GCA_043745985.1 Methylotenera sp. | reverse complement strand
AATCGGAATTGCACATGAGTTATGGGCTGAAAGATGCCAGTCAATTCGCGCTCACTTCTGAAATGCAGACCAAATATGAAGATTTGGTGAAAAGAAATGAACAGCTTAAGCAAGATTTAGAAAAGCTCAATGCAAAGTTGGCGCATTTGCAAGAAGTGATGGTAGCGCTTAACGTAGAAGCTAAACGTGTGCAAAGCTTGCCTGCTGCACCTCAAACTGTCAGCGTACTACCAACACCAACACCAACACCAACACCAACACCAACAGTCCCGCTGGTTGTAGCGCCTGTAGCTGTTGCAAACGTGCCAGAACCAGCAAAGCCTAAAGCCATTAAGCACGTAGCTGCACAAACACCTGCTAGCGCAACAACTGCATCAATTACCGAGCAAGAATCCATCATTTCTCAATATGGCTTACAAATTCTTTTAGCCTTATTTGTTTTAGGTTTAATATTTGCAGCCTATCGATATAGACGTAAGCAAACAGAAGCTTTTAGTTATTTCACAGCAGATAAACTTGAACCTATGGATAAAAAAGAATTCATGAGTGCTGTGGATGAAGTGGACGACTCACCCTCTACAGTAGATTTTTCTCTAAGCTCGAGTGAGTTCTCAGGCAGTATTTCAGATAATGACTTAGATGCCATCATGTCTTTGAAAAACAAAGAAGAGAGTGATTTAGTGCTTGAGCAGGCTAGAATTTACGTCAATATTGACCGTGAAAAAGAAGCGATTCTAATCTTGAAAGCGCAAATTCAATCTGCGCCCAAAGCGTCGTTAGATCACTGGTTGGCGTTGTTAGATATTTACAGAAAAACCAAGCAAAAAGAAGAGTTTTTAGAAAGCGCACACCAATTACATCAAACCTTTAATGTGATTCAGCCCACTTGGGATAATTTACCGCTACCGATGGTCATCGCGACCAGTTTATTAGAGTTTCCGCATATTATTGAGCCTTTGATGAGGCTTTGGGCTGAGTGCGATAAGAGCTTAGAAAAACTGGTAGAAACAAAGATTTATTTAGAGAATCTACTAACAGATAATCGTGACAGTGAACGTGGCGGTTTTGGTTTAGAAGTGTTATTAGAAATTAAGCTTTTGCGTGATATTTTGGATCTTCGCGACAAATTTTCTCATCAAGAATAGTGCTTAATTTAAACTTTAATTAAGGCAAAAACAGTTCTAAAAGCTCATTCAAAAAGCGCTGTCCTAATAAAGTAGGCCGCATATTGCCAGATTCAATGGTTAGCAATCCCTTGCTTTGCGCGGTTTTAATCGCGGCTTCCAGCGTGCGAATATTTAAACCAGTGCGCTGCTGAAATAAATCCACAGGCACGCCATCCATCAGCCTTAGCGCATTCATCATAAACTCAAAACCTAGTTCATCTTGCGGTATCAGCCACTCACGCTCAACAGCCTTGCCTTGTAACGCTTGTTCCATATAGGCTTTGGGATGCTTGGGACGAACTTCGCGGGTGATTTTATCGTGATAACTGAGCTTGCTGTGCGCACCTGCGCCTATGCCTAAATAATCGCCAAACTGCCAATAGTTAAGGTTATGTTTAGCTTGCTTTCCCTTTTTTGCAAAAGCAGACGTTTCGTAATGCTCATAACCATTTTCAGCTAACAGTGCTTCAATGGCAATTTGCATATCGCTGCTAGTGTCATCATCTGGCAGACTAGGCGGAGTGCGGTAAAACGGCGTATTTGGTTCTAAAGTCAGGTGGTAAAAAGATAAGTGTGTAGGGCTTAAACGTACCGCAGTTTGCGCATCTTGCATGGCGTCTGCCAAGCTTTGGTTGGGCAAGCCATACATAATGTCGCAATTGACCTGCTCGAAGGTTTTCATCGCAAGTTCAACGGCTGCAAAAGCCTGTTCACTATCGTGAATACGTCCTAAAGCTTTTAAATAATCGCTATTAAAACTTTGTATACCTAGCGATAGTCGATTGACACCTGCCTGTTTGTAACCGAGAAAATTGGCGGCATCCACAGTGCCAGGGTTGGCTTCTAGCGTAATTTCAGCATCACACTCTAGCGGCGTAAGCATGCGCACATGGCTCAAAATACGGTCTATTGCTTCAGCAGAAAATAGGCTAGGTGTGCCGCCGCCAAAGAATACACTTTTGATTTTTCGCCCCCACACTTTAGGCGTGGCAAGTTCCAAATCCGCAATTAAGGCATCAACATAAGCACTTTCTGGAATCTCGCCATCTTTATGTCGACTCTCATGCGAGTTAAAGTCGCAATAAGGACATTTTTTAACGCACCAAGGAATATGGATATATAAAGACAGCGGCGGCGGGTTGGTTAGACCAGATAATGTTGCCTCGCCTGCTAGTGGTGCAATGGTGTTAATCGGCTTTGGATCAAACGATACCGCAGGTTTTATTTCAATGATTTTTTTGATAAGGATTCACCAGCATATCAACAAGACGATGTAATGCTTCGCGCATCTGCTCTTCAGAGACTTCCATCAACAAGCCGTCTTCAAACGCATCTTGGGCAATTTGTTTAATTTCATCAAAGTTTTCAGTCATGACTTTGACTTTTTCTGTGCATGCAACAACGCTATTGTCGTCACGCACCCATTTAGGCCATGCTTCTTTTTCGTCTTTACTCATGCGTTTAATCGCTCTATTTTTTGCAATAATTTTGCCATCGCGTGCCCACGGTGGCTGATGCGGCTTTTAATTTCCATCGATAATTCTGCTACAGTTTTACCTGTTTTAGCATCTAAAAATATAGGATCGTAACCAAAGCCATCATTGCCACGATACTCGCTTAATATTTCACCTACCCATTGACCTTCTGCAATGATAGGTTCTGGGTCATGCTCATGGCGCACTAGCACCATCACGCAGTAAAAATGCGCATGGCGATTTTTTTCACCGACAAGCACTTCTAGCAATTTTTGATTGTTAGCGTCATCCTGTTTTTCTTTTGAAAGTCTGGGCTCACCTGCATATCTTGCAGATAACACACCGGGTGCGCCCTGTAGCGCATCTACGCATAAGCCAGAGTCATCTGCCAGAGCGGGCAAGCCTGTGTGTTTACTGGCATGGCGTGCTTTGGCAAGCGCATTTTCGATGAAGGTACAAAACGGCTCTTCGCACTCAGGTACGTTAAGCGTATCTTGTGGAATGATTTTAATTTGTAGTGGCGCAAGGATATGCTCAATTTCGCGCAACTTGCCTTTATTGCCTGATGCGATGACGAGCTTGCTAAACACTTAATGCCTCATTTTGTTTGATAATGAGTTGATTGATGCCATGCGCAGCCAGATCTAGCATAGCATTCATCGCATCGCGGCTGAATGGCTCGCCTTCAGCTGTGCCTTGAATCTCCACAAAACCGCCATCGGTTGTCATGACGACGTTCATGTCGGTATCGCAGTCTGAATCTTCAATATAGTCTAAATCAAGTACTGGCGTGCCTTTATAAACCCCTACTGAAATTGCTGCCACACCCTGTTTTAATGGGCTTTCAGTGAGCTTGCCGTTTTTTAGTAGTGTTGAAATGGCATCATATAAAGCCACAAAAGCGCCAGTGATGCTGGCAGTACGCGTGCCACCATCGGCTTGAATCACATCGCAATCCATATGAATGCTGCGTTCGCCTAGCTTTTCTAAGTCAATAATGGCGCGTAGTGAGCGACCAATTAAACGCTGAATCTCTTGCGTACGGCCAGATTGCTTGCCTTTCGCCGCCTCTCTATCCATGCGGCTGCCAGTAGAACGTGGCAACATACCGTACTCTGCAGTTACCCAACCTTGACCTTTGCCTTTTAAAAAGCTAGGTACTTTTTCTTCTACACTGGCTGTGCATAGCACGTGTGTGTCACCAAATTTCACCAATACTGAGCCTTCAGCATGTTTGGTGTAATGGCGAATAATCTCGACATTACGTAATTGATTATTAGCGCGTTGGCTGGGTCTTGAATTGCTTGATTGCATGCTTCTAAATCCTGATTAATCTTTTGAGGTTGGTATTATACGTTTAGTTCTATATTCGTTTGGTTTTAAGCAATGCTCGTTGAATTTCCGCGATGGTATTTTCAATCTCATCGTCAGTAAAATCGCCATCCATCGTCCCATCTTGCGCGTTCTGCGGATTAGGGTATGTCGTTGGATTCATGATAGTGGTGGTTAAACCCATCGCCATAGAGATGGTTGAAACGGCAAGACCATTGCTTTGTTTATCACCCCATTGCAAGCCGATAGCACTCATATTATCGCCTTGCTCTTGACTGGTATTCTCTGCAACGTCTAACAGGGTAGTGACGCCGTCAGTAATAGATGGGCTGTTGAGTATGCGTTTAATTTGTTCATCTGTGACTGCACCCCAAACACCATCAGTACACAATAAGATGGTATCGCCTTCAGCCAACTCCTGTCGATCAGAAAGGTCAATTTTCGGGGGAACATCGCCGCCTAGGCAGCTATACACTTTGTGTCGATAAGGGTGCGTAGACATCTCATCTTTATTGATCATCCCTTTTGAATACAGAGATTGCACAATCGAATGGTCTTCGGTACGGTATAGCAAATGCCCATCTCTAAAGTGATAAAGACGTGAATCGCCAACATGGGCGCAATACAACACACCGCGTTGCACTACCGCAGCGACTATGGTCGTGCGCGGTGCCTCAACCAGTTCTCGCTCTTGCGTGAGCTGGTCTATCATGTCGTGAATCTGCTGCATATGATCAATTAAAAACTTAGCTGGGCTAGAAAGCATAGGCACTGCTAAGCGTTGAAAAGCGTCTGTCATCGTGGTTACGGCTAATTGTGCGGCTATTTCGCCATGCCGATGACCACCCATGCCATCAGCCACCACTAGCAATAGCGCATCTTTACTGTATGAGTAGGCGAGTCTGTCTTGATTATATTGCCGTGGACCTTGGCGGCTATTTTGAAAAATAGTAAATTTCATGATGGTTGATGAGCGTTAAATAGTTGTCGTATGCGTAGCAGCCACTTTTTGAAGAGGTGTTTTTTTCATCAAAATCGGTTTGTTGAGCGCAAGCACTATTTTATTAACTAAGCTGGACTTTTTCACAGGAAGCGGCTTAGATTCAAGCAAAGCCTTTTGCAGCGAGAATACACTTTGTGGGCGCTCAAGATAGTCTAAACTCAAGCAGCTGTCTATAATTTCAAGCAAGCTTTGCGAGTAATGGTCTTTACCCAATTTGACTGCTGGAACGAGCAAGTCATTTTTAATACGCTGATTAGCAGCAGGCGGCGAAGTCCGTGTTAAGCATGAATACATGGTTGCACCTATGCTGTAAATGTCGCTCCAAGGCCCGAGTAGTTTTCTATCGTAATATTGTTCAGGTGAAGCGAAACCAGGTGTGTAGCTAGGTGAGAGTTTAGCTAAATTCTCACTTAAAGCTTGTCTTGCCGAGCCAAAATCCAGTAGCACAGGCGAACCATCTAGCCGAATATAAATATTGGCTGGTTTAATATCTAGATGCAAAAGTTTCTGTGTATGCACCTCCCTTAAGCCATTGGAGAGCTCGCCAAAAACGCGTCTGATAAACTGTTCAGAAACCAAGCCTTGCTGGCTTAAGATATATTCTTGCAATGATTTTCCGCGCTCGTACTGCATCACCATGTAAACAGTTTCATTGGCACGAAAGAAATTAAGCACTCGCACGATATTCTTATGATCAATTTTAGCGAGCGATAAACCTTCATCAAAAAAGCATTTTAGACCACGTCTAAATAAGGCAACATCGTCGGCATTAGGCTGAACGGTTGCACTATCGGTGCGCAAGGCAATTGAGGTAGGCAAATACTCTTTGATGGCGACCGTGTTTTTATCTTTATCACGTGCCAAATAGACGAAGCTAAATCCACCAGAGCTCAAGACTTTTCTAATTTCGTAATCTTGTAACTGGTAGCCAGTAGGTAACGCTAAATTTTCAGTAGATGACACTATAGTATTTTTTCTATTTACTTGTTTTATTAAGGGTAAATTAATTCAAATAATGCATTTAGACTTAGAGTATATTCAGCAATATAACGCGTAATTGATTGTACTTAAAGTTATTTATGAAGTTATTTAATGGTTTATTTTGGCATCTATCGGCTTGTATTTGATAACATGCTGTTAATTTTATTAGTTTTAGCTAACGTAGCTTTGGGAATTTTCATTATGACTTTCAGTATGACGGGCTTTGCAGCCCTTGAGCAATCCATCAATTCAACTATAGATAACGCAACTTTAATACTGGAGCTGCGCGCGGTAAATAGCCGCTATTTAGATCTACATTTTAAGCTCGATGAAAATTTAAGAAGCTTTGAGCCGGCTATTCGTGAACTGATTAGTGCAAAACTAAGTCGCGGTAAAGTTGAATGTAAAGTTAATTTAATTCAGCGTACTCAAGCGGGGCAGGCAACCCAGTTGGATGATGGGTTGATGCAGCAATTGGCCGCGATGCAAGTAAAAGCACAGCAGTATTTTCCGCAGAGCCGACCACTCAGTGTGGCGGATATTTTGCGCTGGCCAGGCGTGGTACTCAATGATACTTTGAGCCAAGATTCACTGTTGGAAGATGTGAAAAACTTAATACAAGCAGGTTTGCAAGACCTGAATGCATCCCGCGCTCGCGAAGGCGAGAAATTAAAAGCGCTAGTGCTAGAACGGTTAAGCCAAATTGAATCTTTAGTGGTCAAAGTCAAGCCGTTATTACCTGCGCTGACCAAAGAATATCAAGCTAAACTTGAAAATAAGCTGCAAGAAAACTTAAAAAATATCGACCAAGAGCGCGTTGCGCAAGAACTGGTAATGTTTGCACAGCGTATTGATGTTGATGAAGAGCTCACAAGATTAACTGCCCATATCTCTGAAGTGAAACGTATTTTGAGTAGTGATGCGCCTGCAGGAAAACGCCTAGA
>JAYTRW010000051.1:0-19951 GCA_043745985.1 Methylotenera sp. | reverse complement strand
TCGAAGAAGTCGTTTTGAGTGCACCAGATTGTCCAGTAAAGCAGCACAACCCCTTAGGCAAAGTGCCAGTGTTGGTGCTGCCGGATGGCGATAGTCTGTATGACTCACGCGTGATTGTTGAATACCTAGATAATCGCACGCCGCTTGCGCATTTGATTCCACAAGATTTAAACGCAAAAGTAAAAGTGCGCCGCTGGGAAGCGCTGGCGGACGGCATTTGTGATGCTGCCGTGGCAACGATGCTAGAGCAACGTAAATCGGCCGAAAAACAAGATGCTGCGTTTATCGAGCGTCAATGGACTAAGGTAATAAGCGGTTTGAAAGCGCTGAATGAGGATTTAGGAAAAGCTGAAGGCGTTGGCAAAAGTAGCTGGTGCGTCAATGGTACTTTTAGTTTGGCTGACATTGCTGTGGGTTGTATGTTGGGCTATTTAAACTTGCGATTTGCTAATGTAATTAATTTGGCAGCTGAATATCCAAATTTAGAGCGTTTGCAATTAGCTTTGTTAAAACGCCCATCATTTAAAGACAGTATGCCTGTTGCGTGAGTAAACTTTCCTTCAGGCTAGCTTCTTAATGGTAGCTAGTAAATAAAATCTCGGTTTTCATCCACGATGCCTGAAAGCCGATTTTTTTTACGCATAGATTGCCTGTAGTTCAAACGTTTTTGCGCAGCAGGGGGGAAGTCAGTAAATCTCACCATGCCACGGTCGATTAAGATCGAGATTAGATCTTCTAATACCCTTGCTAATTGAATATCGCTCTCACGAAATGGCGAACTTTCAGCTAAAGAGTTTTCTAAAAACTCAATGTATTCTTTAGTATCATTTTCGATAAACTCCCAACTCGCACCAAGGCTCTCTAAAGCGCTGGCGGTGATTGTTCCTTGTGCATTTTTAAAGACGTAAGCCATTTGAGTCCCAGCAATCTAATTACATGAATAAATGAGCTATTTTATAGCCTTTGACTTGACATGAACCTGCGAATAAAAGGCTGAATCTTGCTCTAACTTAGGTTTATAAGTCTTTTTGGGTAAGTCGGTTAGCTAAGCCATCATCAACTCAAATCGTTAAGAGACCTTCTTTGTTAACGCCGAATCAATCTCACTAAATAAAGCGCTATACAGGCTGCGGGTATGCTTGTTCCAGTGTTGCCAATCTTTCTCTAATGTTGCCCTTAGACTTTTAGCGGTTTCTAAATCACCTGTATTTGCCGCCCACAGCGCGTAGTGCGCACGCGTATCTGGTGAGCCAAATGTATCAGCGGCATGAGCAAACTCAATACGAGCTTTAGCATTATCTTCGCTTGTAGCGTAGCTTTGCGCAAGTATTAGACTGAGCTCTTCAGGTCTAAAGCTCGTATGTTTACTTCTAATATCTAAAAGCAACTCAATCGCTAAATGCGGCTGTTTGTTATGGAGTTTTGCCTTTGCTGCACCAAAGCAAACCTCAGGATCGTTGGCGAATGGACCACTCAGACAAGCATCAAATTGCTGCACAGCCTCGTTGTATTGACCTGCGCCATCAAGTGCTGCAGCTAGGCGCATTCTGTTTTGCACCGTGGGTGTTAAGTCGAAAGCATGTCTTGCATCGCGTAACTCACGTGTTGGGTCTAGCAGGCTGAGTGCAATGTTTGAGACTTGTTTAACGCCACGATTTAATTTTGAGGCGGGCATGTACTCTACAAAAAAATAGGCAAGGCTACCTAATAATGGAAACGAAAATAGAATAATCAGCCAGTACATTTGGCGACCAGTTCTAAGCGCATGTATGGCAAAAAATAGCGCGATTAAAAAGTGTAAACCTAAGCCTACAAACGGCATGAAAGTCCTTTCTTTATTGCTGTGCTACTTCAAAATTAAATTGCTGTGGTGATAATGCCACCAGACCTTATTTAGATAGCGGTGGTGATAATCCCACCACCTAGGCAAACATTACTTTCGTAGACCACGGCAGATTGACCTGGTGTAATCGCCCATTGTTTTTGACCAAATTTAATTTCGACTTCGTCTTTAGTTAAGTGGTCAATTTCACAGGGTGCATCAGGTTGGCGATAACGTGTTTTAGCCGCATAAACCCAGTTTGTGATTGGTTCTTCATCATCTATCCAAGTGAGTTGGCTTGCTTTTAAGCCGTCGTTAAGCAGCAGTGGATGTTGGTGGCCTTGTACGACGATCAACTCGTTTTTATCCATGTCTTTGGCAGCAACAAACCAAGGCTCCCCGTTGCTTTCGCGGCTACCGCCGATTTTTAAGCCTTGGCGCTGGCCTAATGTGTAGTACATTAAACCTTCATGCTTGCCTACAGTTTTGCCTTCAGGTGTTTTAATCTCGCCTGGTTCACGTGGTAAATATTTACTTAAGAACTCTTGAAAAGGGCGCTCGCCAATAAAGCAAATGCCTGTAGAGTCTTTTTTCTCGGCATTGATTAACCCAGCGTTACGCGCGATTTCACGTACTTCACGCTTGAGCATTTGCCCAAGTGGAAATAATGTTTTGCTCAATTGTGCTTGATTTAAACGATGTAAAAAGTAGCTTTGATCTTTGCTGCCGTCATCGGCTTTCATCAGCTGGAATAAGCCTGGTTTTAGTGGATTTTCACGCACTTGTGCATAGTGACCTGTGGCGATGACATCTGCGCCCAAGCCCATCGCATGGTCTAAAAATGCTTTGAATTTAATTTCGGCATTACACAAAATATCTGGGTTAGGGGTACGCCCAGCTTTGTACTCACTCAAGAAATTATCAAATACACGGTCTTTGTATTCTTTGCTGAAGTTCACGGCTTCAATATCGATGCCGACTTTATCGGCAACAGAAACTGCATCAATCAAATCTTGCTTGCTAGAGCAGTACTCATCGGTATCGTCATCTTCCCAGTTTTTCATGAAAAGCCCCGTGACTTCATAGCCTTGCTGTTTAAGCAACAAGGCTGTCACAGACGAGTCAACACCGCCAGAAAGGCCGACCACAACATGTTTCTTGTTTGATTTATTTAGGTTCATAGCGTTTATATTTTATAAGTGCGTCACGACAGAAAGCGGGAATTTTTGACCACTTAGATAATCTTCAATACAAGTAATGACTTGCGCACTGCGCATTAACTTAGCATTGCTGCGAATCTCTTCTATGGTCATCCAAACGGTGCGAATAATACCTTCGTCCAATGCTAATTCGGGTTGATGATTGCTTACCGAACCAATATACGCAAAGCGCAAATACGTGGTGTCGTTATGTTCGTGCTTCCAATGATAAATGCCTAATAATGCTTCTGGCTTGAATGCGTAAGCGGTTTCTTCTAGCATTTCGCGAATAACGGCTTCAATTAAGCTTTCGTTATCTTCTAAGTGACCCGCTGGCTGATTAAAGCGGTTGCCGCGCTCGGTTTCTTCTTCTACAAGTAAGAATTTTCCGTTATCTTCTACGATCGCCGCGACAGTGGCGTGTGGCTTCCATTGCATGGTTTAGCTTTTTAATAAAATTTTTAGTATTTTAACCTGAACTGACTCACTGTGAATAAATAAAGCATTTTCAGCCAAAGCTTTGTTAATATCTGTGTAGTTAATTTAAAGTGCTTATGCTGAAAAGGCAAATGCCGCTAAAAATGGTTTGAATAAGAAAAGTTGAGTATGCAGAACCCAGAGTCATTGCCATTTGTTTATCTTGCTTCGCGCAGCCCGCGTCGTGTGGAGTTGCTCAGCCAACTTGGCGTGAGGTGCGAATCGTTACCTGCTGATATTGATGAAACGCAACTTGCTGGTGAATCGCCTGAAAAATATGTCACAAGATTAGCGCGAGAAAAAGCACAAGCTTGTTTGCAGTGTTTAACCTTAGAGCAGCAAGCGCATCCTATTTTAGCTGCAGATACCACGGTAGTATTGGATGGCATTGTACTTGGCAAGCCCGAGGATGATATTGATGCGCGTAATATGTTAATCGCATTATCTGGTAGTTTGCATGAGGTGCATACCGCCGTTGCTTTAGCTTTTAACAACCAAATTGAAGTTGTGTTGTCTAGTACGTTGGTTGAAATGATGGCGTTGACCGAGGCGCAAATTGAACGATATATCACGTCAGGTGAGCCCAGAGATAAAGCGGGTAGTTATGGCATACAAGGTAAAGCAGGTGCGTGGATTAAACGAATTGAAGGTAGTTATTCAGGTGTAATGGGCTTGCCTGTTTTTGAAACGGCAGAGTTGCTGAGAAAAGCTAACTTAGCTGTTTTGTAAATAAATAGCTTAATACTAAAAGTTAAACACAAGAAAAATAGTTTAGATAAAAGTTAAAAGAGAATGCAAATTGAGTGAAGAGATCCTAATTAACGTAACACCCCAAGAAACGCGTATTGCCATGATGGAGAACGGCGTGGTGCAAGAACTGCAGATTGAGCGTAGCACTTCGCTGGGTTTGGTCGGCAATGTTTATCGTGGAGTGGTTTGTCGCGTTTTGCCTGGCATGCAGTCGGCCTTTGTGGAAATAGGTTTGCAACGAGCGGCTTTTTTACACGCCGGCGATATATTTGAATGCGGACAATCTGATTCGCAGTTGCCAATTCAGGCTGTGCTGCATGAAGGCCAGTCTATTATGGTGCAGGTGATTAAAGAGCCTATCGGCACGAAGGGCGCAAGGCTAACAACGCAAATTAGTATTGCTGGACGTTTTTTGGTTTACCTGCCTCAGCAGGATCATATCGGCGTGTCGCAACGCATTGAGAATGAAGCGGAGCGTGAGCAACTAAGGGCACGTTTGGTTGGATTGTTACCTGAAGATAGAGTCGGCGGCTATATTATTAGAACTATGTCTGAAACAGCGACTGATGCTGAATTGTTAGCAGATGTGGATTATCTGACTAAAACTTGGGCGCATATTTCTGCAAAACATAAAACAGCATCAGACCGCTCCTTGGTTTTTCAGGATTTGAATTTACCTATGCGAGTGCTACGCGATGTGATTTGTGCTGATACTCAGGCCGTGCGCATTGACTCAAGCGAGACATATCAAAAATTGGTAGAGTTTGCCAATTTATATGCGATTACTGCACTCGATAAGCTGGTACATTATTCTGGCGAACGGCCGTTATTTGACTTGTACAGCATAGAAAAAGAAATCGAACATGCCATGTCGCGCAAGGTGGAACTCAAGTCTGGCGGCTATTTGATTTTCGACCAAACTGAAGCTTTAACTACGGTAGATGTGAATACTGGCAGTTTTGTGAGTGGAAAAAATCTATCGGATACGATATTTAAAACTAACTTAGAAGCGGCACAATGCATCGCTCGCCAATTACGTCTGAGAAACTTAGGTGGTATTATTATTATCGACTTCATCGACATGGATGAAGATACACAGCGTGCCGTGGTATTAGAAGAGCTACAAAAAGCCGTTGCACGCGATCGTTCGCGCACAGGTGTAAATGGTTTTACGCCATTGGGCTTGGTTGAAATGACGCGTAAACGTACGCGTGAGAGCTTGGCACATATCTTGTGCGAGCCTTGCTCAGCCTGTCAGGGGCGCGGTGAGTTGAAAACGGCTCAAACGGTTTGCTACGAAATATTGCGTGAATTATTACGAGAAGCACGTCAGTTTAACGCACGTGAGTTACGTGTATTAGCTGCGCCAAAAGTGATTGACATGCTGCTAGATGAAGAGTCGCAAAGCTTAGCTAACTTATCTGATTTTATTGGTAAACCAATCTCGTTATTGGTCGAGCCTAGTTACAGCCAAGAGTCATTCGATATTATTTTGATGTAGTATTTGAAGCGGGAACTCACCACTTAGCGCGTGAGTTACCTAATGCTTTGCTTAATTTAAGCTGCGGCCAATATGCGGTGCGTCAGCAAGAAGTGGTGGCTTAGTAAAGCCATTATTCTCTAAGTTAGGTGCATTGAGATTGGCTGGAATCTGTTTGGATGTATCAAATTTAGCACATCTCATTAATTTTAGTAAAATTGCATCTAGCTGATTAGATTGTTGTAATAGCTTGAAAAACTCTTTTTCAGTTAACTCTAGATTCTTAATTAGCTTATCCGCGCTATTGTGAGATTCCATCAATGATTCTGCGCGTTTATCCAGAGATTTTTTGTGTGAGCTGATTTGTGTTTTAAGCTCGCCAATCACGACATTCAACCAACGAGTACACTCTAAATGTGCTTGTTCAAAATTCGCTTGAATTTGCGCACCTAGCCCTAAATAAAATTTACGCATTAAAAAATGCTTCTCCGTTAATACATTGATGGGGTCAGTACAAAAATCATTCGTAATTTTTTCTAGAGATTGCATATTGCTGATGAAGCTATTCATGTCGAGTTCTATTGCTTCAGTTTTTTCAAAACCATGCTTGCTCCAAAATAAGTGATATAGATCATCGGCATGCTTTTTAATTGTTTTGCCTTCAAATTTAATTTCTTCAGCTAAGTTAATCGCTAATTTAGTGAGGCTTCGTATCCCTTTATTTAAACCAACAGTCGTCCAACTATCGCCCATATCTTGTTTGGTTTGTTCTAAGGTAGTATCTAAATAGCCAAGACTCAAATGGCGCAGAAGCTTGTCACTAAGGCGTTTAATCTTTTCGCTACCTTGATTAAATGTCAGCACCGAGGCTTCATAACGTTTGCGCTCAGCCACGACATTCGCCAGAATTTCTTTGGACGAATCACGACTTTGGTTTTGAATCTCTTTCAAGTCCGCAAGCTGGCTTTTCATCGTCGTCACGCGCATTTGCGCTACTTTGCGCGATGAACGTATCATATTCGAACATTCAGTGACCACGGCGCGGCCTAAAATTTCATGTTTAGATTCAATGAGCTGATTGGCAAGTGCGTCTTCCAAAGCGCCAATACCACTACGTTTTAGTAATGCTGCATCTTTTCTAATTTTGGCGACTAAAGCTTTTTGCGCAGACATTGCAAAAATATTTCGAGAGTCCAAACCTAATTCACGCGCAGTACTTTGTATTTGTTTTTGTATTAGAGCATCAACTTCTGCTTCAGATTCAAGGCCATCCCAAAGAATATCGATTTTATTCAATACGACCAGCTTGTGCGCAGCACGTTTTTGAACGTACTTTGTCCAAATTTGCATGTCAGACTTGGTGATGCCAGTGTCTGTTGCCGTTAAGAATAATACCGCGTGCGCATTTGGTATGATGCTTAGCGTTAACTCGGGCTCTGCTCCCATGGTGTTAAGACCTGGGGTGTCAATCACGGCTAAGCCGTTTCTAAGCAATGGGTGAGGGTAGTTAATTAAAGCATGACGCCATACGGGAATTTCTACGGATCCTTTTTCTGCAAGCAATCGACGCATGCTTGGGTCATTTTCATTCCAAAAACCAAGTGATTTAGCAGTTTCTAAATCAACTTCTCTATTTTGAATTAAAGCTTTTAAGGCCTCTTTCATCGCATCTGGCGAAGTAACATCTAGACGAATCTTGTGCCAAATATCTGAAGTGGTTTTTAGGTAAGTGAGTGAGTCGTCAGTTTGTCTGGTTTCAATTGGCAGTAACTTAATGCAAGGCTCTTCACGCGCATCCCAAAATATCTCCGTTGGGCACATGGTGGTTCGTCCAGGTGCGCTTGGCAGTAAACGTTGATTGAAGTCTGAAAAGAACAGGGCATTAATCGTTTCAGTTTTACCGCGCGAGAATTCCGCTAAGAACGCCATCACTAATTGATCTTTTTTTAAGATTTCTTTAATGTCGTAAAGTCGTAGCTCTTGTATCGCATCTAATGAATCTGCATGCCCTAACCAGTCGATATACTCGTCGATAGCGGCAATCAGACTTGTACGCCACTCACTATATTCAGTGATTTTTGTACTTAAGCTCGAGGTCACAAGACCTTGCTGATCGGATACTTTTTCGGTGGGTTGCGTGTTCATAATGTTGTCTAATATTAACTTATTATTGATTTCAACAAGTTGTTTTCCAAAGGAGCCAATATAGTCAGTAGCAATAACTGTGCCGTGATAATGAAAATCAGTGGTGTTAAGTCTATATTGCCAGCTGCGGGAATAAATTTTCTTAAAAAACCCAAAATGGGGTTGGTGAGTTTATTTAAAACAGGCGCAATCGGCGTATAAGGATTAACCCAGCTTAATACCGCTTGTATTAACACTGCATATAAGAAAATAGCGATGCTGATGCTAATAATGCCAAGAAATGCAATGCTGAAGATTTTTAACCAAATGCCACTTCCGACTATCAGTAGGGGGTAATCACTCAGCCATAAAGTGCCTACAGTGAGTGCTAGTTGACACAAGTAGCCAAGCAACAACGTAGACACATCTAGCTTGCCTAAGCTTGGGATGACCTTACGCACAGGTTTTACCGCAAAGTTGGTTAAAGAAACCACCATTTGTGCAGCTTGATTTTGAAAGGGTACTTTGAGTAATTGAAAATAAAAACGCAGTAAAAATACTAGTGTTAGTAAATCTAATACGGTTTTAATGAGGAATAAAAGAGCGTTACTTAGCAAGGTCGTCCCCTAGTGTGCGTGATTTGTCGGCGGCGGCTTTCGCTGCAATCATCATGATACTTTTAATGTTGGCATTCTCTAACGCAAGTATGCCTTGCTCAGTGGTGCCACCTTTTGAAGTCACTTGTGCACGTAAAGTTTTGACATCTATCGCGCTTTGGGCGGCAAGCAATCCAGCACCCGCAAAGGTTTGTAAAGCTAACATCTGAGCTTCGTCAGGTTGAAGTCCTAGGCCAATGCCCGCATCCTGCAAGGCTTCGATAAGATAAAATACATAAGCTGGACCGCTGCCGGAGATTGCAGTTACTGCATCCATTTTCATTTCATCATCCAGCCACAGGGTTTTGCCCACGGCAGTGAGTATCGTTGTGGCTTGCTCACGTTGCTGCTGATTGACGCTTATAAGGGCATATAAAGCAGAAACGCCAGCTTGTATTTGTGCAGGCGTATTTGGCATGACGCGAACGACTGCTTGATAATTATTCAGCCAGCGTGAAATGTCGGTACTTCTAATGCCAGCAGCGATTGAAATAATGAGTTGAGTGCTTAAGATTGGTGCTATTTGAAGGCACACCTCATGTAATTGCTGCGGTTTAACTGCCAAAACAATGACATCACTGTTGCGAATCTCGTCATAGTTGTTGCTTGCTCGTACACTGAAGGCTGCAGTTAATTCTGTACGTTTTTGCTCATCAAGCTCTAATACTGTGATTGCAGCCATATCAAAACCATTATTCTTCAAGCCGCCAATGATGGCTTTAGCCATATTTCCGCCACCAACAAAGCCAATTTTCATTCTTTTATTAATCCTAAATGTATTGTTTTAATTTTACCATTTTAATTTTATAGCTCAATTACGTAAGTTCAGATGCTAATGCTTTATTGCCAGATGTTCTAGCACCAAATAAAGCTGAGCCAATTCTAACAATGGTTGAGCCTTCTTCAATTGCTGCCTGGTAGTCATCAGACATGCCAATAGACAGGGTATCTAAAGCAAAACCTTGTGCTAGCAATGCATCATAACATTCCCGTACTTGTTTGAATTGGCTGCGATGTTTATTATAGTCCTTGCTTGGTTCGGGTATAGACATCAAGCCGCGCAGCTTTAAACGAGGCATTTTCATTATTGCCGTAGCTAGCGCTTCTAACTCACCTTGCGCAACACCACTTTTACTAGCTTCATTGCTCGTGTTCACTTGTATGCATACTTGCAATGGCGCGAGATTAGCTGGCCTAGCATCATTCAATCGTTGAGCGATTTTAAGTCTATCTACACTATGGACCCAAGCAAAGTTTTGGGCAATCAGTAGTGTTTTATTGCTTTGGATTGGCCCTATAAAGTGCCATTCAATGGCTAAATCGTTTAGTTGAATTTGTTTGTCTAGCGCTTCTTGCAGATAGTTCTCGCCAAACATAGTTTGACCAGCCAAGTAGGCTTCACGTATAGCTTGCGATGTTTGAGCCTTACTTACCGCCAATAGTTGCACTGGTTGATTATGCTGACTGGCTAACTGGTCTCGGCTGGCAGGCGTAGTTGAGTGAATTGTTGCTAGAATATCTTGCAAGCGATTGCCAATTGTGGTCATAATTCACTAAGCCTAAATTTACACAAAATAATAAACCTGTTGTTAGAGGCGGATTTTTGAAATGTTGGTTTCCGGCCTGTTTTGAACATCGGAAATTGTGCCATAAAATTACAGCTATAATAAAATTATAACAGGAGCACGTTGTGGATATTTCAGATTTACTCGCATTCTCAGTTAAAAATAAAGCCTCAGACTTACACCTTTCAGCAGGGTTGCCACCAATGATTCGTGTGCATGGTGACATTCGTAAGATTAATGTGCCAGCTTTAGACCATACCGCAGTGCATGACATGGTGTACGACATCATGAGCGATGGTCAGCGTAAAGTGTATGAAGAAACTTTGGAGTGTGACTTTTCGTTTGAAATTCCCAATTTGGCACGTTTTCGGGTCAATGCATTTAATCATCAACGTGGTTCAGGCGCGGTGTTTCGTACCATTCCGTCTAAAATATTGACGTTAGAGGAGCTTAATTGTCCTGCCATTTTTAAAGATATTGCCGATACACCACGCGGACTTTGTTTAGTGACTGGGCCAACGGGTTCGGGTAAATCCACTACGCTAGCAGCGATGATTGATTATATTAATGATAAAGAGTTCGGTCACATTTTGACTGTGGAAGACCCGATTGAGTTTGTACATACTTCTAAGAAGTGTTTAATCAACCAGCGTGAAGTTGGACCACATACCTTATCATTTAATAACGCTTTGCGCTCTGCATTGCGTGAGGATCCTGACGTAATTCTGGTAGGTGAAATGCGTGACCTTGAAACGATACGTTTGGCACTGACAGCGGCAGAAACTGGCCACATGGTATTCGGTACGCTGCACACCAGTTCTGCTGCGAAAACTATTGACCGTATTATTGACGTATTTCCTGCGGCTGAAAAAGAAATGGTGCGCTCTATGTTATCAGAGTCTTTACGTGCCGTTATTTCACAAACTTTATTGAAAACCAAAGATGAGCAAGGCCGTGTGGCTGCGCATGAAATCATGATTGGTACGCCTGCGATTCGTAACTTGATTCGCGAAGCTAAAATTCCACAAATGTACTCAGCCATTCAGACTGGTCAGAATGTGGGTATGCAGACCTTGGATCAGAATCTGCAAGATTTAGTGAAACGTAATGTGGTTTCTGCCAATGAGGCGCGTTCAAAAGCTGCGAATAAAGACTCCATTATGGGTTGATGGTAGTTCATTTATAGCTAGCCAATTGGTCATCAATTAAGTCTCAGAAATCAGCAAAGGTCAATAATGGAAAAAGGTCAGGCAGAGGAGTTTGTATTCGATTTATTGCGGTTGATGCTTGCAAAGAATGCATCAGATTTATTTATCACCGCTGGGTTTCCACCTGCCATGAAAATAGATGGCAAACTAACGCCAGTCAGTAGCCAAGTATTATCAGCACAGCAGGCGCGTGAAATTTCACGCGCCATCATGAATGATAAGCAGACCTCGGAGTTTGATGCGACCAATGAGTGCAATTTTGCCATTGGTATTCCAAGTGTGGCGCGTTTTCGTGTGAATGCTTTTGTTCAACGCGGTTCTGTGGGCTTAGTATTTAGAACGATTACTACAAAAATACCAGAGTTTGAAGATTTAGGTTTACCTGAGGTGTTGAAAGATATTGCCATGACCAAACGTGGCTTGGTGATTTTTGTGGGTGGTACTGGTTCAGGAAAGTCGACTTCTTTGGCTGCAATGGTGGGTTACCGCAATAAAAATAGTTACGGACACATCATCACCATTGAAGACCCAGTGGAATTTGTGCATGAGCATATCAATTGCATTGTCACTCAGCGTGAAATCGGCGTTGATACGGATAACTGGCATATCGCACTTAAAAACACCTTACGCCAAGCGCCAGACGTGATTTTGATTGGTGAGATTCGCGACCGTGAAACGATGGATTATGCGATTGCCTTCGCTGAAACAGGTCACTTATGCATGGCGACACTGCACGCAAATAGTACCAATCAGGCCTTAGACCGTATTATTAACTTTTTCCCTGAAGAGCGTCGCCATCAGTTGCTGATAGACTTATCATTAAATACGCGAGCCTTTATTTCGCAAAGACTGATCCCTAAAAAAGAAGGAAAAGGGCGTGCGGCTGCGATGGAAGTGATGTTGAATTCACCGTTAATTTCAGATTTAATCTTTAAGGGTGACGTGCATGAGATTAAATCCATTATTGCCAAATCACGTGAGTTGGGCATGCAAACCTTTGACCAAGCTTTGTTTGATTTGCATGAGGCGGATGTGATTACTTATGAAGACACCCTACGAAACGCAGACTCGGTGAATGATATTCGACTCAAAATTAAGTTGGATGGTAAAGCATCTCACGGAAAAGACTTATCGCAGGGACTTGATAGCCTTGGAATCGTTTAGTTTTTCAGTTACCTTTGAAAGTTAGATTATTAGAAATAAAAAAGCCGATGAATTCATCGGCTTTTTTTACTTGAGTTAACCTCTATGTAAACTCAAGCTATTCTATAGAAACCTCAACGCGCCTAGCTTGTGCTAGATCTCCGCCACTTTCAACTATTTCAGGTTTGCGCATCTCAATTCTATCTTCATCGATACCCGCATCCTCTAGCATCTCACGTACCGCTTTCGCACGGCTTTTAGAGCGCGCTTCATTTTGAGTTAAATTACCCCGTGGGTCACTATAGCCAGAAATCACGGCCTTTTCATTGCTATTGGCTATCAGCCGTTTGATTGTTGCGGCAAGTATTTGGCTGGCATCAGCAGGCAATGTGGTTTTACCTGTGTCAAAGTAAAGCTTGGCAGTGGGTGTTTCTGTGGAGATATGAGCAGCTTCTGGCACCTTTACTGTTAACTGGTTATCAACCGTAACATTGGTACCAAAAAAAGTCTGTGCTTCAACAGCTTTGGCTTTCTTGATATCTTCGCTATCAACGTTACCGGTTAATGTGACTTTGGTTGCATCGCCAGTAATCACCCAGTCTGCCCCACCCTTAAACCAAGTGCTTAACTCATCTGATTTTGCAGCCCATGCTACCTTGCTAGCATCACCCTCAGCGTTATAGCCGTGTGCGTTGCTGGCTGTAAAATTGAAGGCGGTATTTTCTGCCCCGTGAGCAGCGTGACTACTTGCGGCAGTACAAAATTCTGCTGTATGAGCTGGACCATGGCCGTGTTGCAAATGCCAGAACAAGTAGATTGCCAGTAATCCGGCTAATAGCCAAGTCCAGAAGGTATAGCTACTGCAACAACAGCTTTTTTGGACACCATGTGTTGAATTCGTCATGGGTTAACGCTCCTTATGCGATAGATCTATCAAGAACGATAGGCTAAGAACAACGTGAAGATTTAAACTTTCGTTTAAATGCCACCAGTTAACTTCTCTTGACGCGCTTTTAGTTCAGCCCATTTATTTTCCGCAGCTAATGCGGCTTGTTGTGCCCACGTGCCAGGTTTGGCTAATTTATAGCGTGCACCTGCGTCATCTAACACTTTTTGCATTTGTGGCACGGTTTGCTGTGCTAATTGTGCAAACGTATTTACACCTGCATTGTTGAATAACTCGTTGATTTTTGGACCTATGCCTTCAACCACGGTGAGGTCATTAGCGTTTTTAGGCTTGAATCCAGCAGCTTTAGCGGCAGCGGCATCGAGTACAAAGGCTTTCGGTATTGCAGCTGCTACGGCTTGTGGTACTTTAGTTTTTTTGGCTTCTGCTTTTGGAGCCAACGGTGTGACTGCTGGCGTTTCAGCAGGCTTACTATCTAATAGCGTATTGGGCGTGTTGTCACAGCAACTTGATGGTTTATTGCAATATTGACTGCCGCGGCAAGTTAGAAAACGACACAACAACCAACTGAGTAACCAACCAAGGAGTGCACCTAACAAAAACCACCAGAAACAGCATGAAAACATGATTACGCTCCTAAGTTACAATTATAAGTTGCTATTAACGGTTGTAAAAATACTCGAACTTGATTAAGGAATCATGACATTGGACGCTTGTTATCCTTTTCCGTCAATGGCTTAGCTGAAAACCTAACAATCATTTACTCTGATTGATACACGACTTGTCCGTTAACTAAAGTGGTTTTAACTTTCCCTGCGATTTCTAGACCGTTAAATGGCGTGTTTTTACCTTGGCTTTTTAGTGCACTCGGTGCAATTTTCCAGTATTCATTCGTATCAAAAATGCAAATATCCGCGTTAGCATTCACGCTTAAATCGCCTGCGGCAATGCCCAATATTTTTGCTGAAGACTGGCTAATAAGCGCTATTGCCTTAGCCAAGCTTAATTTTTCTTGATTTGCCCATTTGAGTGTGAGCGCCAGCAATAACTCTAAACCTGTCGCGCCAACTTCAGCTTCGGCAAAGGGCGCTAGTTTAGCATCATCATCTACAGGCGTGTGATCTGAGCAAATAGCGTCTATGGTGCCGTCTTTTAGTCCAGCGCCTAGTGCGTCTTTATCGCGCTGTGTTCTAAGCGGTGGTTTGAGATGGCAATTAGCATCAAAAAAGCCTATGTCATGCTCGGTCAGGTGCAAATGGTTAGCGCTCACATCACAAGTGATATTCACACCATGTTTTTTAGCCTCACGAATCATGTCTACACCTTCAGCTGTTGATAAACGGCTGATATGAATGCGTGCCCCTGTTTCTTTAGCGATACGTAATATGCTCGCTAGTGCCAGTGCTTCTGCTGCGCTTGGAATGCCTTTTAAGCCTAATCTACTAGCAACTTCGCCATCATGTGCGACGCCATCTTTGGCTAAAAATGGCTCTTCAGCATGTAGGAATAAAGTAAAGCCAAAAGTCGCTGCGTACTCCATTGCACGCCAAAGTACTTGCGTATCGGTAATAGCAATATTCGCTTGGGAGAAGCCCACGCAACCTGCTTCACGTAGCTCTCCCATTTCTGATAACACTTTGCCCTGCAACTGGCGTGTAAGCGCGCCAAGCGGGTATACGTGCGCAAGATTAAGCTGTTTAGCACGATGCTTAAGCATTTCTACCAAACCAGGTTCATCTAGCACAGGGTCAGTATCTGGCGGACAGGCGAGGCTAGTCACGCCACCAGCCACCGCAGCTTGTAGTTCGCTAACGAGCGTTGCTTTATATTCATCACCTGGTTCACGTAGTCTTGCAGATAAATCAACTAAGCCAGGACAAACGATTAAGTTGCTAGCATCAATGGTTTGGCTGGCAATAAAGCCTTCAGGCGCTTTGCCTAGCGCGACTATTTTGCCTGCGGCAATGAAAACGTCTAGTTGACTATCGATGTTGTTTTTAGGGTCTATCACATGACCATTTTTGATTTGAATTTTCATGCTTGGCTCCCTACTTGGCTGCCAGAATTTTGTCCGCCTGCCAGCATCGCCATGACTGCCATGCGAACGGCTATACCGTAAGTGACTTGTGGCAAAATGACTGATTGGCTACCATCCGCTACGCTAGAATCAATTTCAACGCCGCGGTTCATTGGTCCTGGGTGCAGTACGATAGCATCTGGTTTAGCAAGGTTTAATTTGTCTTGCGTGAGGCCATAGGTTTTAAAATATTCTTGTGCGCTAGGTAGCATGGCACCGTTCATGCGTTCGCTCTGTAAACGTAACATCATGACGACATCAACGTCTTTTAATCCGGCCTTCATGTCGTGAAACACATGCACGCCTAACTTTTCTACTTGTGAGGGGAGCAGCGTTTTTGGAGCAATCACGCGCACTTCGGGTACGCCTAATGAGGTCAAGGCGTGAATCTCAGAGCGTGCTACACGCGAATGCAGCACATCGCCGACAATTGCCACACGCAGATTATGCAGATCTGGTTTGTATTTACGTATGGTGAACATATCCAGCAAACCTTGTGTTGGATGTGAGTGGCGGCCATCGCCAGCGTTAATCACGTGAATATGGTCAGGCACGTGTTTAGCAATAAAGTGTGCCGCGCCAGATTGTGAATGGCGCACCACAAACATATCTGCGTGCATGGCAATTAAGTTGTCGACCGTATCTAAAATGGTTTCGCCTTTAGATTGCGAAGAGGTATTCACATTTAAGCTGATAACATCGGCTGAAAGGCGTTTAGCGGCGATTTCAAAGGTGGTGCGAGTGCGAGTGCTATTTTCAAAAAACAGGTTGCATACCGTTTTGCCACGTAAAAGTGGTACTTTTTTAACTTCGCGCTCGGCGACGCCGACAAAAGACTCAGCGGTATCTAATATTTGATTCAATATTCTTTTAGGTAAGCCTTCAATAGAAAGCAAGTGTCGTAAGCGGCCATCGGCATCTAATTGCGGGTTATTCATGCTTGTGCACCTGACTTTGACTAAAGTTCAAGGATTGAAGTTCAAGGCTTAAAGTGCCATCTTGATTTTGTATGAGTTGCAAATTCTGACTGGCATCTAAAACAATATCAGCCGCAGTAATTTGTGGCGCAATTGGCAACTCACGACCACCACGGTTCACCAATGCAAGCAGTGTGATGCTAGCAGGGCGGCCATAATCAAATAGCTCATTCATCGCAGCGCGCGTGGTACGGCCTGTGTAAAAAACGTCATCAATCAAAATAATGTGTTTGTTTTCAACATCAAATGGAATCTGACTCGGGCGGTTTTCAGCCTTTAAACCGCGCTTTTCGTAGTCGTCGCGATAAAATGACACATCTAATGTGCCATGTTCAATCGCATTGGCTGTAATATCTTTTTCTAGTAAAACTAGCAGCTTTTGCATTAACCAAACGCCGCCGCTTTGAATGCCGACGAGTGCAGTATTGGTTTGTAGTAATGGTTGGAGTTTTTGAGCCAGCGTTTTAAGCAGGTCTTCAGCGTTAGGTAATGAGATGTTTTTTGAAGTCATTTCTGTATTTTACCTGTAATCGTGATTCACAGTCACCACCACATTCATAGTCCGTCAAAATAGCTTTGCAATATGGTTTGCGCGGCGACTTGATCCAACATTTCTTTTTGCGCACGCCCTTTAATGCCAGATTGATTCAGTAGATCGCTCGCCTCAACTGAGCTGTAGCGTTCATCAATGAGCATGACGGGCAAATTAAAGCGGCCATTCAGCCGCCTTGCAAACTTTTTGCAGAGTTGTGTGACGCTAGTTTCTGCACCATCTAAACTCAATGGCAAACCCACAATCAGGAGTTTTGGCTGCCATTCTTTTACTAGTTTGCTAATCGCTTCAAAGCGAATTTCGTTGCTTTCATTGTCTACTGTCACCAGCGGACTGGCTGTCGCTAATAAGTGCTCGCCAACCGCTACGCCTATTCTTTGTTCGCCAAAGTCAAAACATAACACGGTACTGGCTAATACCACTTTAGCGTCGTAGACATTTTCGTTATCAATCAGTTGGCCGTGTGCTGTGATGCTCATTAAGCGTGACCTGCTACGTCGGACAACATGGCAGGGTCAACCCCTAACAGCGCCATGGTTGCATTAAGCTTTTCATCGTAATCTAACTCGTAGAGGATTTTGTGTAAGGTTTCTACATCTTTTGCCTGTACAGATAGCCATGAGTTTTGTTTGATTTCTTGCTCAAGTTGGCCTGGCGTCCAGCCTGCATACCCTAATGTCAGTAGCATTTTCGCTGGGCCGCTACCAATCGCGACAGATTCTAAAATGTCTTTAGAGGTGGTCAGTGCAGTATTTTCTGTAATAGTGATGCTGCTATCCCATTCGCCAGCTGAAGTTTCGTGCAGAACAAAGCCGCGTTCAGGTTGCACTGGCCCACCATACAATACAGGCGTGTCAGCCACTGCAAAATTCAGTAGCTCGACTTTGATTTTTTCAAAAAGCGTGTCGTAGGTAATGTCGGTAGGGCGGTTAATCATCACGCCCATTGCGCCTTCTTGATTATGGGTGCAGATAAACGTGACGGATTTTGCGAAAAATGGGTCTGTCATGGCGGGCATCGCGATGAGAAAATGGCCAGTGAGGTTGATGTTTTCCAATGGTTTTATTCTATCATATCTAGTTGATTATTATGGTTATATTTGACTATTGTTGCTAGCCTCTAAATACCCAGTAACTTCTAGTCCAAAACCCGTCATGCTTGGCATTTTGCGTGGTGTCGCCAGTAATTTCATTTTACCTACGCCAATATCTAACAGAATTTGTGAGCCTATACCGTAAGTGCGCAACTCTTGGTTAATGCGTATTTTCTCATCCGCACCTTGAATACGCTCGATAATCGCTTCGCCGGTTTCTTGCTGATGCAATAACACCATCACGCCAGATTCGGCATTAGCGATCACTTTCATCGCATCTAATGTATTCCAGCTGTGTGTGCAACTGCTACTATCGAGTAAGTCAAAAATAGAAAGCGGCTCATGCACACGTACCAATGTTTCTTGTGCTGCATTCGGCTCACCTTTAATGAGCGCTAAATGCGTTTCTTTGGAAATTTTATCGCGATAAGCAATCAGCCTCATTTCGCCATAAGGCGTTTGAATAGTGCGCTCTGCCGCGCGTTCAACTAGGCGTTCAGTTTGCGCGCGATATTGAATTAAATCTGCAATTGTGCCGATTTTAAGTTGATGTTCTGCAGCAAACAGCATTAAGTCTGGCAAACGCGCCATGCTGCCGTCATCTTTTAATATTTCGCAAATTACGCTGGTAGGTTCGCAGCCCGCTAACTTAGCTAAGTCACAACCCGCTTCAGTATGACCTGCGCGTACTAATACACCACCATCCATCGCTGCGAGCGGGAAAATATGCCCAGGGCTCACAATATCTTGTGGCTTAGCATGTTTTGCCACGGCAGCTTGCACTGTGCGTGAGCGGTCTGCTGCAGAAATGCCAGTCGTAACACCTTCAGCGGCTTCAATTGACACGGTGAAATTCGTACCCATGCGCGCGCCGTTTTTTTGCACCATTTTTGTTAGGTTTAACTGGCGGCAGCGGTCTTCAGTCAAGGTCAAGCAAATCAAACCACGACCGTGTTTAGCCATAAAGTTGATATGCTCTGCGGTGGAGAATTCTGCGGCTAACACTAAATCGCCTTCGTTTTCGCGACTCTCGTCATCGACTAGCACTACCATGCGGCCGTGTTTGATTTCTTCAATAATCTCCTGTGCTGAGCTAATAGTTGCAGTGCTGATGGTTTGGTTGTTACTCATGTAAGTCGATGTTTCCTTGGTTTCTGGTTTACTAGCTGCTTACAGGCTCTGCAGCCCAAAGCGTCATGCGTTCTACATAGCGCGCAATTTGGTCAACTTCTAAATTAACCTGACTTCCAGCTTTTAAAAATTGTAGTGTGGTATTTTCTATCGTGTGTGGAATCAAGTTAATGCTAAATACATCTGAAGCAATACTGTTCACGGTTAGGCTCACGCCATTCACACAGATGGAGCCTTTCATTGAGATGTATTTTGAAATAGCATGTGGTGCGCGAATATCCAGCCTCCAACAGTCACCTAGTGGTTCAAAAGACACTACTTCGCCAACGCCATCGACATGACCACTTACCAAGTGGCCGCCTAGCCTGTCGCTTAATCGTAGTGCTTTTTCCAGATTGACTGCATTTGTCTTATCCAGTCCAAGAGTGACAGATAAAGTTTCTTTGGAAACATGCGCTTCGAAATGCGATTCATTAAAAGTGATGGCAGTGAGGCAAACGCCGTTTACCGCGATGCTGTCGCCAACTTTAACGTCCTGCATATCTAGTCCTGTGCAGCTAATGTTGAGTTTTACGTCGTCACCCATTGGAGTGAAGCGTTCTATTTGACCTATGGTCTGTATGATTCCTGTAAACATATCGTAATTTTATCAGACTTGTTGCATGACTTGGTGGTCAATATGCTTGCAGTGGATACGGCGGCGTATTAAATTCGAATGGCTAATCTGACTAGAGAATGCAGCTTTTATTGTTGGCTGCAAAATATTGGTCATGCTGTAAATTAACCTGA
>JAYTRW010000050.1:0-2175 GCA_043745985.1 Methylotenera sp. | reverse complement strand
TTGTATATGAACCCGTGGATAGATTTAAACCCGCCCACTGATTACTATTCGCTACGTAAGCTAAATTAATGTATGCACCATCCTTATATAATTTAAGGGTTGTTCCATTCGTGTAACCAGAGTAAGTAACGGCATTTGCAGTAACCGTCAATAGACTTGGCGTACTGGTTTGACCATTCGGTTGTGTGAATTGCACAGCATTTGATTGACCCGACTCGGATTTTCCCGATTCCGTTGCCGTGTAAGTATATAATCCAGTTCCTAAGTTTAATCCTGACCATTCATTACCGTTTGATACAAAAGTATCATTGGTAAAAACTCCATCCTTATATAATTTAAAGAGTGACCCAGGCGTATAATTGGTGTAAGTAATATAGGTGGCATTTACCGCTAAAAGGGTTGGAGTAGCGGTCTGTGGCAGTGATGAGTATTGAATGGCATTTGATCGAACCGATTCAGACTTTCCGCTTTCCGTAGCGGTGATTGTGTATGAGCCTGTGGTTAGAGTCAGCCCTGCCCAAGTGTTACTATTGGCAACAAAACTTTGATTCGTATAAACACCATCTTTAAAGAGTTTGAGAGTTGTTCCAACTGTATAACCCGAATAAGTAATCTGAGTTCCTGTTACCGTCAAGAGCGTTGGAGCAGAGGTTTGTGGTGTGAATTGAACAGCATTTGACTGGACGGATTCGGATAGACCCGTTTCTGTGGCAGTGATGGTGTATAAACCAGCACTCAGATTTAGCCCAGACCACGTGGTGCCACTTGCTATAACACTTTGGTAAACATAAATACCGTTTTTATATAATTTAAGGGTAGTCACATTACTAAAACCTGAATGAGTAATTTGAGTATCAGATACTGTTAATAAGGTTGGTGTGGTTGTTTTTGGCGGGGGTGGATTGCCTAATAAATTTAAGTTTCCGACTGTTGAACCAAAGGTAATTTTGCCATTACCTCTAAAACTCATCCATTTTGCGGAATATTGCCCATGTATTTCAACGGTATGATTCAAATCTATAATCACTGAATCTATCGCTAAGGGAACCCGACTGATATTCCATGTAGCTCTATCTTCCCAATTCCCCGATTTTGTAGAAATGGCAATAGGAGGTCCGATAGTAACTGTAATATCCCCACTTTTGGTACTTACACATCCTGATAAATTACACTTTGCGTAATACAGAGTAGTAACAATCGGCGATACTGGCATGATAACTCCTGTATTATCACTTGTTTTATACCAATCAACCGTTCCTGAACAACCCGTTGCCGTCAAAGTGATTGAATTGCTCAAAACGACTTGTGCAGTCGGAGTTACTACGGGTGGAAAAGATTGTGTTACCGTAGCAGCAGTCGTTACCGTAGCAACGCACTGATTCACTCCAACCGCCACAAGTGTATAAACTCCCGAAGCATTTGCAGTGGCAGCATTAACTATTGGGTTTTGCACACTTGACGTAAAATTATTGGGACCCGTCCAATTATACGAAGTGATACCAGCAGTAGCATTCGTGTAGGTAGCGGTTAAATTTAGATTTTGCCCAGCACAAATAGCTGAATTTGATGTAATCGTAACGTCTGGTTTTGTTTTAATGCTCAAAGAGGTATTGGCACTTATTGAACACGTTTTATTATTTACATCCCTGAAATAGGCAATTACTGAGTAAGTTCCCACGTTTGCCGTAGAAAAATTAGGAAATGAAATAGCGGCATCCGTACATTGTAAAGTAGCATTGCAACTGGCAATGGCAGTACTCGTAAACCCATTAGGACCAGTCCAGGAGTAATTTTGGAAATTTGCTCCTCCAAAACCCATGACAATGGTATAAGTTGTTCCCTCGCAAACTGATGTTGAGGCAGGAACAATGGGAATATTGGGACGATTCCCGACATGAACATTAACAAAGGTTGTACCAGTGCAACCCGTTGTTAGATTAGTTGCAGTAACTCTGTATGTACCATCTTGATAGACGGTCAATCCTTGTCCATTGTCTGTAAAAGCAATTCTTGAAATACTTTGTCCCGTGGCAGTAAATGAATTTGGCCCTGTCCAAGAATACGTAACGCCCGATATAATCCCGCTTTGAGCAGTTAAATTGATAGTGCCATTGTAACATACGGATGTATCGCCCACAATTGCCAAATTGGGTAAAGCAGTTCCAATACTCACTA
>JAYTRW010000049.1:0-6944 GCA_043745985.1 Methylotenera sp. | reverse complement strand
AGGTACCAAACTCACCTTCAGAGTCATGATAAACAAATAGCATATCGTTAGCGTATCCAGCACCATTCAGGTGATTGTGTGAACGAAGTTTTAAGTCTTTAGGAAGCTCACTTTTACCAATATATTGACCACTCAAGTCAAATACTAATACAGCTTTATGGTCAATATCGAGTAATTCTAGTTCTTCACCTTTGATACCACTGTAAGCCACAAAATAATCACTTACATCATCAAATGCTACGCCAGCTTTAGCTAAGTCTAAATTAATTTCACTGATTTGCTCTCTCACTTTTAGGTCTACTACCAATACTTTATTGCTACGTCCTTGCTTTGCATAATACAGGTTCTTTTCTGCGTTATAGCTAGGCATAGTATTCGCGTCACCAAAAGCGGGGTTAAAACCAAATACATCAGAAGAGGTGTCTTTTACTTCACCTGTTTCAGTCAGATCGATTGAGAATATGCCTGTATTTGGAGAGAAACCGCCGAAGCTAGAGGTGTTATAAGTAATGGTTTCTAGTTTCTTCGAGTTTGAGTTGTAATAAATAGAGCGATTGTCATAGCCAGGCTTTGCAGAGTTAATATATTTACCTGCATCATCATAAGCATGAATTTCAGATTTAGAAACTGGCGCTTCGGTTTCGCTACCCATAGGCGCTAATCCACCATCAGCAATATAGTAACGCTTTAAACTAGCTATATAAGCCACCGTCATGGGGCGTGTGCTTGGTTTTTGTGTCAGTGGGATTTTAATGCCAACCTGTGCTTCAGGAAAAATCGCTGCTTGTGTGGTTTGCAACGCGGTAGCGAATGCAATTGAAACTATCACTGTAGAAATACGCATAATTACTCTTTCTTTTAAAACTTAATATATAACGCTAGGTATAAAGCGCAACTGAATTTAGTCAGTATGTTGTTCTTAATCGTTCAATTCAAATTTATGCCGTAGGGTGCTTCTCAATCAGCATGGCGTCGCCATAACTAAAAAAGCGGTAATGCTCATTAATGGCATGCTCATAGGCTTTTTTAATATTCTCCACTCCAGCAAACGCAGACACTAACATGAGTAGTGTGCTTTTGGGTAAATGAAAATTGGTAAACAGTCGGTCTACCACTTTAAACTGATAACCTGGTGTAATGAATATATCGGTATCGCCATTACCCGCTAGTAAATCACCTTTAGTATTAGACTCAGTCACTCTCGCTGCACTTTCTAGAGCACGCAACGCAGTCGTGCCGACTGCCGTTACTTTGGCGCCATTATTTTTAGCAGCATGAATCATATCAACTGTTATTTGTGAGATGCTATATAGCTCACTGTGCATTTTATGTTCATTAATATTATCTACTCTTACAGGTTGAAAAGTACCTGCGCCAACATGCAAGGTAACGTAAGCAATGTAGATACCTTTCTGTTTAAGCATATCTAACATGGCCTCGTTAAAATGCAAGCCTGCAGTCGGCGCAGCCACCGCACCTAGATGCTTACTAAATACCGTTTGATAGCGTTCTTCATCGTCACTAGTGGCGGTATGCGATATATAAGGTGGCAAAGGCAAAGCGCCATGTTGCTCTAGTAAATCCAGCACAGAAGATTCGCTTAAAAAACGAAGTTCAAATAAATCGTCGTGACGTGCGGTAATTTCAACATCAAATGCGTTTGACAAAGTTAAGCGAGTGCCAATCTTAGGCGCTCTGGATGCTCTAATTTGTGCATATGCGATATGTTGATTAATCACACGTTCAATCATTACCTCAACATTGCCACCTGTATGCTTCACGCCAAATAGACGCGCTTTAATAACACGCGTGTCATTAAACACTAATAAATCACCAGCTTGCAAATGTTCTGGTAAGTTAATAAACATCTTATCGGCTAGTTCACCTTGGCTACTATTCAGGTGCAGCATGCGGCTGGCTGTTCTGTCTGCGGTGGGGTACTGCGCAATTAATGCGTCAGGTAAATAAAAATTGAAATCTTCTGTTCTCATAAATGCTATAGCTTGCTATAATGGCGACCGTTGCAATTATACAGTAATGTATATTCCCAAATGCCCGGGTGGCGGAATTGGTAGACGCACGGGACTCAAAATCCCGCGCTGGCAACAGCGTGCCGGTTCGATTCCGGCCCCGGGCACCAAATAAAACGATGGCTTACATTTTTGTAGGCCATTTTTTTGCCTACGATCCGCTTAATATAAGCTAATGCATTGAGTTATAAAGTTTAAATTTCAAGTTAATAATCGTATGCTCTTCCCCGTACCCCAGATTTATTTGTCTAAATAATCACATTAATGTTGTATTAGTATTGCCAAATTGTTACATAAATGTAACTTTTCGCTTGAGCCTGATGGCTTTTTATGATACTTTTAACATGCGTCAAATTGTCGCATGTTAAAGAAGTGTAAGAGAATTTAACTAAATAAGTTTTCTGGGTGAAGGGCAGTCTATGGCGATAACTGATTTAGGTTACAAAATCATTGCTAGACACAATAACTCACTTACGCCAAAAGCTGGAGTCAAGCTCCTTTTGGCATTGGCAGGTATAGTTTTAGTAGTCGGTTTCGGTTTCGCTCGGATTGGTGCTTGGTTGGTGTTGCCTTTTGCGGGTTTGGAGATATTGGCATTTGTATATGCTTTTAATTACATCTATTTGCATTCAGGTGATTTTGAAAGCATTACGATAGAAGGTGACAGTGTTGTTGTAGAAAAAAGAGATTATAAAGAAGTGACTACAACGGTTTTTCAAAGGCATTGGGCGCAAGTTAGTTTGCGTGAAGTTGCAAGTGTAGGTGGGGTAATTGGTAAGCGCGGACTTTTTATTCGTTCGCATGGAAAAGAAATTGAGTTCGGTAAACACTTTATGAATGATGAGCAGCGTGCTTTATTGGCGCGTGAGCTCAAAAAAAAATTAAAAAATATTGATTAATTAGTTTTGGAGCATGTTTTATGCAGGTATTTAGAAAAATTGGTTTAGGTATTTCAGCAATGCTGGTTTCATTCAGTGCTTTTGCTGACTATTCATGGAATTTCCCTACACCAGCTACCCCTATGGCATTAGATACTTTGCATGTGCATAACAAGTTCATGCTGATTTCGATGGCTATTTTTGTCTCTGTATTAGCCATAATGATTTATTCTATTTTTGCGCATCGCAAAAGTAAAGGTTTTAAAGCCGTTGCGGATAAAGCGCCATCTACAGCAGTCGAGATTTTTTGGACGCTGATTCCATTTGTAATTTTGCTATTGATTGACTTCGTTATTATGGGTATTCCCGCTTACCACAGCGTGATCATGATGGAGAATACGCGCGAAAAAGCAGATATGGTGATCAAAATTACTGGCTCACAATGGCGCTGGCAGTATGAGTATTTGGATGGTGAGGCAAAGGGTATTAAATTCGTAAGTAATTTATCTACGCCCCAAGAGCAAAGAGATGTAGGCTATAAAGGCAAAAAAGATGAGCATTACTTACTTGAAGTAGATAATCGCTTAGTATTGCCAGTAGGTAAAAAAGTACGTATTTTGATGACATCTACAGATGTGTTGCATAACTGGTGGGTTCCGCAGTTTGGTTCTTCGCGCGTTGCTGTCCCAGGTTTTCTTCGTGAAACTTGGGTTCAAGTTGAAAAAGAAGGTACCTATCGCGGTCAATGTAAAGAGCTCTGCGGTAAAGGTCATGGCTATATGCCAATAGTAGTGGATGCAGTGCCAGCAGAAGAATATAAAACTTGGGTTGCCACTATGAAAGATGAATCAACTAAAGCTTCTGCAGGTGCGGACAAAGAATGGACAAAAGAAGATCTAGTAGCAAACGGTAAAGGTGTTTACGAGAAGAACTGTGCGGTTTGTCACCAAGTGACTGGCGCAGGTCTTCCGCCAGCATTCCCAGCTTTAACGGGTAGTAAAATTGCAACCTCACCAATTTTTGGTGCTGATGGCAAATACTTAAAAGATAGCCATTTAGATCGTGTTTTAAATGGTAAAAATGTGATGCCATCATGGAAAGCATTGTTGAACGATACGGAAATTGCATCTGTCATAACATATGAACGTAATGCTTTGGGTAATAGTGTTGGCGACATGTTGCAGCCTTCACAAGTAAAAGCAGCGCGCCAGTAGTTAGTGCAATTAAATTTTAAGAATTAACGATTAGTTATTTAGTTTGAGTAATTAGGAGAAGGCAATGAGTACAACAACGGTAGCACATCATGATGACCATGCTGAACATCCGACAGGGATTATGCGTTGGCTAACCACCACGAATCATAAGGACATCGGAACGATGTACTTAACGTTTTCGCTGATCATGTTCTTTGTTGGCGGTGCGATGATTTTAGGCATTCGTGCCGAGTTATTTAAACCAGGTTTGCAATTGATGAATCCAGAGTTTTTCAACCAGTTGATTGGCGTGCATGCATTGATTATGATTTTTGCAGCATTAATGCCAGCAGCGACGGGCTTTGCTAATTGGATGATTCCACTACAAATTGGCGCGCCTGATATGGCTTTGCCGCGTTTGAATAACTGGGGCTTCTGGTTACTTCCTCCTTCAGCCATTCTTTTAACCTTACCATTCACACTTGCATTATTTGGTATTGGTGATGGCGCTTTAGCAACGGGCTGGACGTTCTACCCACCGCTATCTGTGCAGGGTGGCATTGGCGTTGATTTCGCGATTTTTGCAGTTCACTTGCTAGGTATTTCTTCAGTACTTGGTTCAATCAATGTGATTGTGACTGTATTTAATATGCGCGCTCCTGGCATGACATTAATGAAGATGCCAATGTTTGTATGGGGTTGGTTGATTACTGCTTTCTTGTTGATTGCAACTATTCCTGTTTTAGCTGGCGCTGTGACTATGCTGTTAACTGATCGTCACTTCGGTACACATTTCTTCGATGCCGCTGGTGGTGGTGATCCAATCATGTTCCAGCACTTGTTCTGGTTCTTTGGTCATCCTGAAGTATATATTTTGTTATTGCCAGTATGGGGTTTCATTCCACAAATTCTAGAGACATTTTCACGTAAGCCTATGTACGGTTACAAAGCTCAAGTGTACTCACTATGGAGCATAGGTGCGTTAGCGGTTGTTGTTTGGGCGCATCACTTCTTTACTGCTGGTATGCCTGTGCCTGCTTTACTTTACTTTATGTATAGCACGATGGCGATTTCATTACCATTAGCTGTATTGTTCTTCTGCTGGATTAAAACGATGTGGAGAGGCTCAATGAGCTTTGAAACACCTATGCTATTTGCAGTAGGTTGGATTATTTTATTCGGTATTGGTGGTTTAACTGGTTTGGTGTTGGCCGATGTAGCAGCTGATGCGCAATATCATAATAGTTACTTTGTGGTAGCTCACTTCCACTACACGCTTTTTGCTGGTGGCATCATGGGTATTATGGCAGGTACTTACTACTGGTTGCCGAAAATGACTGGGCATATGTACAGTGAGAAATTAGGTAAACTACATTTCTGGCTCACTGCAATTTCATTCAATATGACCTTTATTCCTCAGTTCTTCTTAGGGTTAGCTGGTATGCCACGTCGTATTCCAGACTATGCATTGCAGTTTGCTGAATTCAATATGATTTCATCAATTGCGGCATTTATACTTGGTTTGTCACAACTGCTGTTTGTTTACAACATTGTAAGTTGTGCAAGGGGCGGTAAAAAAGCGACTGCTAAAGTGTGGGAAGGCGCACAAGGCTTGGAGTGGACGTTACCATCACCACCGCCTTACCATAGCTTTACTGAGCAACCAGTAATTAAATAGGTCCAGTTATTAAATAAAAATAGCAGCTATGTTCATTAAAGTTGGACCTAGCTGCAAAGTAACAAGAATATGATTCGGGTAAATATGAGTGACAAAGAAACACAAACTAAACGTAGCAATAAAAAGATCGCATTAGTGTTAGGAGGCATTGCTTTGATTTGGTATGTGGTGTCTATGTTTTCAATATGGCATTAATTGAAGAACCTAAAGTAGAAGGACCTGAAAATTTAACTGCTAAAGAGCAGCTAGATTTAAAAAACAAAAAACTTGTGCGTAAGTTGTTGTGGTTAGTTGTTGGGTCTTTATTATTTGCATTTGCTTTAGTGCCTTTGTATGACGTTTTATGTAGCCTTACTGGTCTAAATGGTAAGACACAAAACTCTGCGGCATTGGTTGCTAAAGCTAAAGTTGATAATTCTAGATGGGTAAATGTACAGTTTACTTCAAGTGTAATGCCAGGTTTAGGTTGGAACTTTTACCCTAAGCAGACAAGTATACAGTTGCACCCTGGACAGATAGAAACAGTGTTATTTGTAGCAAAAAATATTACAAATGAAGTTGTCGTTGGTCAAGCAGTACCAAGCATTACGCCTGGTATCGCAGCAGCCAATCTTAAAAAGATTGAGTGTTTTTGTTTTGTAAGGCAATCACTTAAACCAGGCGAAGAAAAAGAAATGCCATTAAGGTTTTTTGTAAGCCCCGAACTGCCAAAAGATGTATCTGATATGACATTGTCATATTCATTTTTTCCAGCAGTGAGTGAAAGTAAATAGATTTAGTAATATGCGTAAGTAGTTTCAAGTGAGGAAATGGCGGCTATAAGCCATTGTGAATTTAAAATATTTATAAAAATGCACAGGAGTTATTGCATGGCGACACATTCTAACAATCAATATTATGTACCTCACGGTAGCGTTTATCCGTCTATCATATCTGTAGGCTTACTATCACTAGCATCAGGTTTTATTTTTAGCGTAGCGACAGATAGAAGTAAAGAGTTAGCCTATTTGCAAGCGCCTGGTAAATGGATGATGATATTAGGAGCGCTACTTATTCTGGCCATGGTGTTTAAGTGGATGGGCTCTGTTATTACTGAAAATATAACTGGTAAGTTTAAGGGCTGGGAAGATAAATCATTCCGTATTGGTATGATCGTATTTATTTG
>JAYTRW010000048.1:0-2201 GCA_043745985.1 Methylotenera sp. | reverse complement strand
GACATTTTCAAACGCCACTGTTTAATCTTTGCGTGATTGCCTGATAATAATATTTCAGGAACCTTCACACCTTTATATTCTTCTGGCCTTGTGTAGTGAGGGCAATCTAGCAAGCCATCTACAAATGAATCTTCAACTGCAGAATCACTATCACCCAAACTGCCTGGTAAAAGCCTGACTATCGCATCCATCAACGCCATGGTAGGTAACTCACCACCACTTAATACATAATCACCAATGGAGATTTCCTCATCCACTTGCGCGTCAATCAGTCGCTGGTCTACACCTTCATAACGACTAGCCAACAACACTAAACCTTGCTTCTTACTTAACTGCATGACTTTTTCATGCGTCAGCGGTTTACCCGCTGGTGAAAGATGGATCACCCAACTTTCTATATTCTTTTCAGCTTGGCTTACTTTCGCTGAACTAATGGCTTGTTCTAATGGCACTGCCAGCATCACCATGCCTGGACCGCCGCCATAAGGTCTATCGTCTACTGTTTTATGATTGTCTGTAGTGAAATCGCGTGGATTCCAATATTGCACATCATAAATATTTTGCTGTAACGCTCTACTGGTAATGCCATATTTTGTGATGGCATCAAACATTTCAGGAAACAGCGTGATGACGTCAAATTTAAAAGCCATCATCAAACTTGAACGGCATAACTAGAAATCTGCATCCCAATCCACCAACATCGTTTTTGCTGCTATATCGACTTCGAGCACGACTGCGTCAACAAATGGCAGCAGTCTTTCTTGCGGTTTTTCCTTGGCTACGGCTTTATCAGCAGAAGCTTCTTGCTTAACCACATCAGCACTTACTGCAATCACATCATTTGCACCAGTTTCAAACACATCTACTATCAAGCCGAAATCGACGTCTTGTTTGTTTTTAACGCGTAAACCAATCAAGTCTGACCAGTAATATTCATTGTCTTCAGCTTCTGGCAATTGCTCTCTTGGCACAGCGATTTGCTTACCCTTACAGGCGAGCGCCGCATCGCGGTCATCTATACCTTTAAGCTTAACTACTAGTACGTCATTGTGAGTTTTGGCAGTTTCAACCACCATTTCACGCCAATCGTCGCCCTTACCTAGCCACCAAGTGTCGTAATCAAATAAGCCGTCAAACGCTTCCGTATCTGGCACAATTTTTAGCCAACCAAAAACGCCGTAGGGCGCAACGATGCGCCCCATGACTACCATACTACTGCTTGTTTGCTTTGTATTTGCCAAAACCTTAGTACTTGCCGAAATTAACTACAGACTTAGTCAATTGCTCGGTGACACAAATCACCAAAGCGATGATATTAAGCGTCTGCAGCTGGTGTTTCAGCAACTTCTGCAGAGGCTTCAACTGGAGCAGCGGCAGCTTCGGCCTCAGCAACCTTTGCTGCGGCTGCAGCTTCAGCGGCTTGAGCAGCAACTTCAGCGGCTTTAGCATCTGCTTCAGCTTTAGCAGCATCTGCAGCAGCTTTTTGTTTTGCAGCTTCAGCAGCAGCAATTTTAGCTTTAACAGCATCAGCTTTAGCAGCATCTTTTGCTTTAGCAGTAATAGCGTACTCTGGGCCTTTAGCGTGAAATTTAACCAAACGTGCTACTGTATCAGACAGTTGTGCACCTTGACCTTGCCAAAATGTAACACGCTCTTGATCTACACGAAGCGCTTCTGCACCAGCTTTTGCTGATGGGTTGTAAAAACCAACACGCTCGATAAAGCGGCCATCACGACGATTGCGTGAATCAGCCACTACCACGTTGTAGAAAGGAGTTTTTTTCGCGCCACCACGAGCTAAACGAATAATAACCATAATCTTTGTTCTCTTTTAGAAAATTTTAAAGCAGAAAGGCGCGGATTTTACGTTATTAATGATGGGTTTGGCAAGTAGTTTGTGCATTAAACCCATAATTAATCTTTGTGCAAAATCTGTCGTTTTAAAACTGTGCTACTAATACACAGTTTTGGCGCCATATTTAGCTGTGTTTCTTATATCGCGTTGGGTCTGCCAAACCTGCTGCGGCAAAACCCTCTCGCCTTAAACGGCATGAGTCACACAATCCACATGCCTCGCCATGGCTGTCAGCTTGATAGCAAGAGACCGTCATCGCATAATCCACACCGAGCTCTGTACCCAGCGTAACTATTTGTGCTTTGGTCATATCAATCAACGGTGCGTGAATAGTAATCGCATGACC
>JAYTRW010000047.1:0-7048 GCA_043745985.1 Methylotenera sp. | reverse complement strand
TGAGCGCACTAAGGCCGCGCTCGAAAGTTAAGTGTTTAAAGTAGTCGTCCAAGTGGTTCATTTAAGTGGCTCATTGCCTATAGATGTACCTAAATATTACGGGTCACTTACAAATAGCTTGAGAACGAAGCGCTGACTAAATCACCTATACGTTTTAAATACATTAAACCCATGTCGGCTTTAAAGCGCTTTTGGTCTTCTGAACCCAGTATTAATACACCAAATGCATGTTTTTTATCGCCGTTTTTGTAAAGCGGAATAAATGCAAAAGATTGAAGGTTATCTCCAACTAAACCTTGAGCAGATTCAGGTTTAGTGCCGCAATGTGGCGCTTCCAACGCGACGACCCAATCGCTGAAAGCATCACTGACAGGCGTGAAAACTGTTTCTTGTGCGAGGGTTTCATCATTTGGTTTTAGCCAAATGTGCACTTGAGATTCTGTCACATCAAACACATGTTGCATGTTTTCAGCAATGAGCGGTTGTAGCCTACTTAGGTTTTTATTTTCAAGCAATTTAACACTGAAGTTATGTACTTTATGGCTGGTGACGTCATTTTGTTCGCCAAACTCAATCAATTGCGCAAGCATGACTTCTTGCACGCGAATTTTGTCGCGCTGAGCCAGTTGTTGGCGCTCAGCCAGTGAGATTGCGCCATTACCATGCGGGCTAGGTAAGAAGATTTCGGTCAGTAAGCTGGCATGCTCTTCAAAGAAGTTTTTATGTACGCGCAAATAACTTTTTACATCGTCAGCTGAAATCGTATTTTGAATATCTTCTTGCATAGTCGTCCTTGTGGTTCTCGTGAGTTAGCGCATTTTTATTAAGTTATATTTCGATGCTGCCAGTGAATACTGCCAACGCTGGGCCTGTCATCATTACGGGTGAGTGACCGCCTTGCCAGGCAATATGCAGCTCGCCACCGCGAGCCGATACTTTGACTGGTGATTGCAATTGCCCTAATTGAATACCTGCAACTACGGCAGCGCAAGCGCCAGTGCCGCAAGCAAGTGTTTCGCCACTGCCGCGTTCAAATACTCTTAGTTTAATATGATGTTCATTAATAATTTGCATGAAACCCGCATTCACGCGCTCAGGAAAGCGCGGATGCACTTCAATCTGACTACCGAGGGCTACCACTGGCGCAGTCTCCACATCTTCTACTATTTGCACCGCATGCGGATTACCCATAGAAACTGCCGAAATGGTGATTTGCTGATTTGCAACTTCTAGTGAGTAGCTATTGGCAGCAACATCAGCAATGAAAGGGACTTCGCTTGGTGACAATCTAGGCGCGCCCATATTCACTGTGACTAAACCATCGCTTTCCAGTGTTGGCGTAATAATGCCGCTGGCGGTTTCCACGCTAATTTCATGTTTATTACTTAGTTTTTGATCTACAACAAAGCGCACAAAACAGCGCGCACCATTGCCACATTGCGCTACTTCACTGCCATCAGCATTAAAAATACGGTATTTGAAGTCGGCAACTTTAGAGGTTTCAACTAATAAAAGTTGGTCAAAGCCAATGCCAAATTGGCGATGTGCCAAGGTTTGGATTTGTTCAGTGGTGAGCTGAAATGGCTGGTCAATGCCGTTAATGACAATAAAGTCATTGCCAGCGCCTTGCATTTTAGTAAAGTATAAATTCATCGTTATATTATAAATTGATTGATTGAATAGACTGTCATTTATTCTTCTTATTTTAACTAAATTGTTTAAATAGTTAGGTACAATGTATGGTTAGTCTTTGACCTGTGATTCATGCTTCAGCCTTTAGTATGAGTTTCATTTCATTTTTTTAAATCTTTAGTTTCCAAGGCGCATATCAATGAACGAATATCTTTTTACTTCAGAATCTGTTTCTGAAGGTCACCCAGACAAACTCGCAGATCAAGTATCAGACAGCATTTTAGATGCTATTTTAACCCAAGACCCAACAGCACGTGTAGCCGCTGAAACCCTAGCCAATACGGGTTTGATTGTATTAGCAGGTGAAATTACCACCACAGCCAATGTGGACTATATTAAAGTAGCGCGTGATGCGATTAAACGCATAGGCTACGACAACACAGAGTACGGTATCGACTATAAAGGTTGTGCAGTATTAGTGGCTTACGACAAGCAATCGCCAGACATCGCGCAAGGTGTGGATGGCGCCCATGATGACCCGCTAGACCAAGGTGCAGGTGACCAAGGTTTGATGTTTGGTTATGCCGTTGATGAAACCCCACAATTAATGCCATTGCCTATCTGGTTGAGCCACCGTTTAATGGAGCGCCAAGCGCAATTGCGTAAAGATGGTCGCTTGCCTTGGCTTCGTCCAGATGCAAAATCACAAGTGACGATTAAATATGTAGATGGTAAACCAGATTCAATCGATACCGTGGTGGTTTCAACGCAGCATGCGCCAGAGATGAGCTTAGAAACCATTCGTGAAGCGGTGATTGAAGAAATCATCAAGCCGATGTTGCCAAAAGAGCTCATTAAGGGTGACATTAAATACTTAGTGAATCCTACAGGGCGCTTTGTTATTGGTGGCCCACAAGGCGATTGCGGTTTAACGGGTCGTAAAATCATTGTAGATACTTACGGTGGTGCTGCACCTCATGGCGGCGGCGCTTTCTCGGGTAAAGATCCATCAAAAGTTGACCGTAGCGCGGCTTATGCAGGTCGCTATGTGGCTAAAAACATTGTTGCTGCAGGCTTGGCTTCACGTTGCTTGGTTCAAGTTTCTTACGCGATTGGCGTTGCACAGCCGACCAGCGTAATGGTGGAAACTTACGGTACAGGCAAGGTCAGCAATGAAGTGCTGACCGCCTTGGTACGTGAGCATTTTGATTTACGCCCAAAAGGTATCGTAAAAATGTTGGATTTGCTACGTCCGATTTACGCAAAAACAGCCGCTTATGGTCACTTTGGCCGTGATGAACCTGAGTTCACTTGGGAAGCGATTGATAAAGCAGCTGCATTAAAAGCGTCTATTTAGAACAATTGGATTAACTACGCCCTTGCTAAAATAATGCTAACTATTTGTTAGGGTATTGTTAGTGGTGACGTATGTTAAAAGTTGTTTCTACAAAACAAGTTCGATTAGGCATGTTTATCCAAGAGCTGAAAGGCGCTTGGATAGAACATCCTTTCTGGAAAAAAGCTTTCAAATTAGAGAATCCTTCTGATTTAAAAAAGCTGCAAGCCAGCGTCATTAAAGAAGTTGTTATTGATACCTCTAAGGGCTTGGATGTGGCTGAGCTTAGCGAGGTGGCAGAGTTAGCATCACTGCCTGCTGTTGACATTCACAGTGAAATCAAACTGACCTCAAATCCCTCGGAAAAAGCTAAACAAATCTCAGCAGCAGCAGAGCAAAAAAAAGCAAAAAAAGTCATAGACGCAACTAAAAAAGCCGTCGCTAGTATGTTTCATGATGTGCGCATGGGTAAAGTGGTCAAAGCTGAAGCTGCCATGCAAATGGTGGATGATATTGCCGCCTCAATTGATCGAAATTTAGGTGCGCTGATTAGCTTAGCACGCTTAAAAACCCAAGATGAGTACACTTATATGCATTCGGTGGCAGTTTGTGCGCTAATGATGGTTTTGGCCAAAGAACTGGGTTTAGCTGAAACTGAAACTAGGCAGGCGGGGTTGGCGGGCTTATTGCACGACATAGGCAAAGCGGGTATTCCTGTGGAGATACTTAATAAGCCAGGCGCACTAACAGACGAAGAATTCACCTTAGTTAAACTTCACCCAGAGCGCGGCCACGAACTTCTACTGCAAGCAGGTATTACGGATGAAGTTGTGCTTGATGTTTGCTTGCATCATCATGAAAGAATAGATGGTGCTGGCTACCCCAAAAAGTTAAGCGTGGATGAAATTAGTCTATTTGCAAAAATGGGTGCGGTTTGTGATGTATATGACGCCATTACCTCAAATCGCCCTTATAAAGAAGGTTGGGAGCCAGGTATTTCTTTGCAGCGCATGGCACAGTGGACCGGGCATTTTGATGACAAAGTGTTTAAAGCTTTTGTAAAAAGCGTAGGAATTTATCCTATAGGCTCTATGGTTAAGCTTAAGTCTGGGCGTTTGGCTGTTGTTGTTGACCAAAGCCCGCAGTCATTATTGTCGCCGATTATTAAAGTGTTTTTCTCGACAAAATCAAAATCTAGAATAAAGATAGAGCTGATTGATTTATCAAAACCGCATGAGCAAGACTCTATTGTAGGCCACGAAAATCCTAGCGCTTGGGGGATTAGTAATATTCATGAGCTATGGTGTTAGTACAAGATTTCGTAACAAAACTATTTACTTAGGTACTTTTTGCTATTTGTAAGCTAAAAAATATCGCGTATAATTCATAAATTCCGAGGAGCGCTGCGAGAGCTGTAGTTTTTAATACATCCTCCCAGGCTTGGAAAATGTTTTAACGGCGCTCACCATTATTAACCGTGCCGGGCACGGGATACGGGTGAGAAACGCGCTAGCATCTCTCTATATTATTCCCCATCCCCCCGGTCACACATTCAAGGAAATTGAAAATGAATATTGTGACTGCTGATATTGAAAATACAAGCAAAGATTATGTCATCGCCGATATTGGCTTAGCTGCTTTTGGCCGTAAAGAAATTGCGATTGCCGAAACAGAAATGCCAGGGTTGATGGCCATTCGCGAAGAGTTTGCTAAAGCCCAGCCACTCAAAGGTGCGCGCATTACTGGCTCTTTGCACATGACAATTCAAACAGCAGTGCTGATTGAAACGCTAAAAGACTTAGGTGCTGAACTGCGTTGGGCATCCTGCAATATCTACTCTACACAAGACCACGCTGCAGCTGCAGTTGCTGCTGGCGGCACGCCAGTATTTGCCATTAAAGGTGAAACTTTGACTGAATACTGGGATTACACGCACCGCATTTTTGACTGGACTGACGGTGGCTATACGAACATGATTTTAGATGACGGTGGCGATGCTACATTGTTGCTTCATCTTGGTACACGGGCAGAAAAAGACTTGTCAGTGATTGCAAATCCTACTTCAGAAGAAGAAGTTTGCTTGTTTGATGCGATTAAAGCGAAACTAAAAGTGGACCCAACTTGGTACTCAGTGCGTTTAGCCAAGATTATCGGCGTGACTGAAGAAACTACCACTGGCGTGCATCGTTTGTATCAAATGCATAAAGAAGGCAAATTAGCTTTCCCTGCGATTAACGTCAATGACTCAGTGACTAAATCAAAATTCGATAATCTATACGGCTGCCGTGAATCATTGGTTGATGCGATTAAACGCGCAACTGACGTGATGATTGCAGGTAAAGTAGCTATTGTGGCTGGTTATGGCGATGTAGGTAAAGGCTCTGCACAAGCTTTACGCGCACTTTCAGCACAAGTTTGGGTCACTGAAATTGATCCAATTTGTGCATTGCAAGCGGCAATGGAAGGCTATCGTGTTGTCACTATGGATTACGCTTGTGAGCACGGTGATATTTTTGTCACAGCGACTGGTAACTATCATGTAATTACGCATGACCATATGGCAAAAATGAAAGATCAAGCGATTGTTTGTAATATTGGCCATTTCGATAACGAGATTGATGTTGCCTCTCTTGAGAAATATGAGTGGGATGAAATCAAGCCACAAGTTGACCACGTGATTTTCCCAGATGGTAAAAAAATCATCTTGTTAGCAAAAGGTCGTTTGGTGAATTTAGGCTGCGGCACAGGTCATCCAAGCTACGTGATGAGTTCATCTTTTGCGAATCAAACCATTGCGCAAATTGAGTTATTTACACAAACTGCTAATTATCCAGTAGGCGTATATACTTTGCCTAAGCATTTAGATGAAAAAGTTGCGGTATTACAATTGAGAAAACTGAATGCACAATTGTCTGTATTAACTGACCAACAAGCAGCATATATTGGTGTGCAAAAACAAGGCCCTTACAAGCCAGACACATACCGCTACTAAGCAACATTAACGCTTATTAAGGAGTTAGCCCGTGAAACTATTATTTGTATGGGTATTAAATGCATTGGCTTTATTATTGGTCACACATTTTGTGCCAGACATTCACGTGGCTAATTTCACAACAGCGCTATTGGCAGCATTGCTGATTGGCTTAGTCAATATGTTGATTAAGCCAGTTCTAGTCATTTTAACGCTACCTATTACCATCCTGACGCTCGGACTTTTTATTCTGGTGATTAATGGAATATTGTTTTATGGCGTTGGTCATTGGCTACAGGGTTTTGAGGTTAAAACTTTAATAGCAGGCATTATTGGTGCCTTGGTATATAGCGTAATGTCTTGGCTGTTTGCAGCCATTGTGATTGACAATAAAAAAGACTAATAATTAAAGATTAATAAATGAAAAAAACTGCTTTTAGTTTTGAGTTCTTTCCGCCTAAAACTGCGGACGGCATAGAGAAGCTACGTGAGAGTCGTGCAAAATTAGCTCAATATAATCCTGAATTCTTTTCGGTAACGTTTGGTGCCGGCGGTTCTACACGCGATAGAACCATGGATACTGTGCTGGAAATTCAGCAAGAAGGTTTTCAGTCTGCGCCACATATCTCTTGTGTGTCATCTAGCAAAGAGGAAATTCGTGATTTACTAAAAACCTATCAAGATCGCGGTATCAAGCGTTTAGTGGCATTGCGTGGTGATGTGCCATCAGGCGAAGTGAGCGCGGGTGATTTTAAATATGCAGTCGAGCTAGTGGAGTTTATTCGTGCCGAAACAGGTAATCAGTTTCATATCGAAGTGGCTGCTTATCCAGAATTTCATCCAGAGGCTCGAACGCCTAAGGCAGACTTGTTGAATTTAAAACGTAAAGTAGATGCGGGTGCTAACTCAGCCATTACGCAGTATTTTTACAATGCGGATGCTTACTTTAGATTTGTAGATCAGTGCGAAGCTGCAGGCATTAATGTGCCTATCGTGCCTGGTATTATGCCGATTTATAACATTACGCAATTAGCCAGATTCTCTAGTGTTTGTGGCGCTGATATTCCACGTTGGCTTAAAATGCGTCTGGAAGAATATGGAGACGATAT
>JAYTRW010000046.1:0-2219 GCA_043745985.1 Methylotenera sp. | reverse complement strand
CACAGGTTACCCAAAATCTTATGCACGTGATGATGTGCCCGCGATTATGTCCTATCCTGGTGGGCAAACACTACCCACTCCGAAATTTATCGACTTTAAACCAGGGCAGTTATTAGGTAGTGTATCGGGCGAGTTAGGATTACGTAAATTTCTGGAATCACTAGGTCACGAACTGGTTGTGACATCAGATAAAGATGGGCCTGTCTCTGTATTTGAAAAAGAGCTGCCCGACACTAATATTGTTATTTCACAGCCTTTCTGGCCAGCTTATCTTACAGAAGAGCGTTTTAGGAAGGCAAAAAAACTTGAATTGGCAATTACTGCAGGAATCGGTTCTGATCACATTGATCTAGAAGCGGCAATGAAGCATGGCGTGACTGTGGCTGAAGTTAGCTACAGCAATAGCATCAGTGTCTCAGAACACGTGGTAATGATGATATTAAGCCTAGTGCGTAACTACATACCTTCATACCAATGGGTGGTCAAGGGTGGCTGGAACATCGCAGATTGCGTAGAGCGATCCTACGATTTAGAGGGCATGAATGTAGGTACCGTTGCAGCTGGACGCATTGGCTTGGCAGTTCTTAGGCGACTAAAGGCGTTTGATGTAAAGTTACATTACACCGATAGATACCGACTTTCTGCTGATATTGAAAAGGAACTCAATCTTACCTTTCACCCCAATGTTGAATCAATGGTAAGGGTATGTGATGTGGTGACGATTAACTGCCCACTACACCCAGAAACTGAACACATGTTCGATGACAAGTTGATTGCCAAGATGAAACGAGGCGCTTATCTCATTAACACTGCACGCGGTAAGATTTGTGACAAAGATGCAGTTGCACGAGCATTAGAAAGTGGCCATCTGGCAGGTTATGCTGGTGATGTATGGTTTCCACAACCAGCCCCTCAAGATCATCCATGGCGTACTATGCCACACCATGGCATGACGCCTCATGTTTCTGGTACAAGTCTAAGTGCGCAAGCACGTTACGCCGCGGGCACTCGAGAAATTCTGGAATGTTGGTTTGAAGTTCGACCAATTCGCGAGGAATACTTAATTGTTGATGGAGGACATTTGGCTGGTGCTGGTGCACATTCATACAGTGCAGGAAACGCAACACAAGGCTGGGAAGAGGCAACTAAGTACAAAGCTGGTACTTGATAATGATTTTTAATACTGGATTAAAAGTGATAGCCACATAAGGAGACAAAAATGAAACGTCGATTATATTTTCTACTACCTGGAATAAACTGCGCAAATTTAATGATGGACGATTTACTCCTTGCGCGTGTAAATGCTGATAGCATTCACTTTTTGGCTAGGTCAGACACACCTTTAGGCGACTTGCCTGAAGCTACAATCTCCGAACGATCTGACTTGATTGAAGGCTGGGGGATTGGTATGGGGTTAGGGGCCGTGCTCGGACTTGTTTTGGGTCTAATTGCATTATTGATACCCACATGGTGGTATACCATGCCGTTACCCACTGCCACTACTTTAATTATATGTACGTTAGTGGGTGTTATAGTAGGTGGGTTGATGACAGCACTAGTTGCAAGTACCATTCCCAATGTTCAACTCAGGCAATTTCAAGAACCAATCGCCGAGGGTCAAGTGCTGATGATAGTACTTGCACCACTTCATCGCGTTAGTGAAATTAGACAAAAGGTAGCAAATGCGCATCCAGAAGCAGCCTATTGGGGTACTTGGCCTGCAGATCATGTGATGTTTCCTTGATACGTCAAAGTTACCGCAGGACAATTTCAAATCGATCTGACCGTTAGTACTGGTACTGAACTGGTGCGGATTACCGCCTCAGCATCACTTCCCATAAGTAAGTGACTCAAACCTCGTCGTCCATGAGTTCCCATTAAAATTAAGTCCGCATGCCACTCCTTTGCATGCATTACAATAATCGAGGATACTCTTGTAAGGTCATTTACCAACATCATGGTATCAGCTTCAACTCCTTGAGCTAAGGCTAATAATTTCGTTTGTGCTAACATGAGTTTACCGTGTTCATGCAATCCGATAATAATTTCAGTCATGTTACCAACTTCCATACCATCAAGCATAGGGTGGAACGTGTCAGCAATATAAAGAAAGCGAACTTTGAGCCTGTAAAAAAATCTGTGTAAATGATATTTTACCAATGACGCACAAAGGAAATTATCATAGCCACAACCAACAAGTCTGCAAAAGACTTCCCACA
>JAYTRW010000045.1:0-2219 GCA_043745985.1 Methylotenera sp. | reverse complement strand
GGACGGGATTTGATAAGGGTGCAGGACCCGGACTACAACTCCACGGATAGTGTAATGGAACCATTTTTCGCTACTGATCTTACCGGGCCTAATAGCATGCGTACGGGTGTGTGGACTGACTATAACCTTAGTATTACCAATACAGGTACTGTGGTAGCCAAAGGCATACCATTTTATGTAATGGTGCCTGCAAACTTTGATATTGATACCAAAATCTGGAATATGTTTAATCCAGATCCAGCTATGACTGATTCTATTGGCGTAATTACACCAATCGATACCGTTATAAACGGAAGGCATGTACAGTATAAATTAATCGCCATGATTTACCCCTTACTGGCGCCCGGTGAAACAGGGAATTTTCCATTGCGGCTTCGGACGAATACAGTTACTCCTTACCATATATTTTATGCAGTACAAAGCCGTATGTTTGGTTCGCCCATGACGTATCTTTTTGGACCATGTTGGGGCGGTGTATCCGATTTTGTCATTGGCTTTATTCCAGGTGTGAGTTGTTTTTATGCCTTCGGTAATTTAATTAATGACCAAATTAATTTTGGCTTAAACAACAACAACAACGGACGCAGTGTTTTTGCTTTAGGTTTAAGTTATGTGGGTACTGGTATTTCTTGTATTCCTGGAGGCGGCCCGTTAAAACAAATAAGTAATGCTTTTGCAAAAGAGATGGGATTTACCAAGGCGGCTTTGGGAAGCGTAGAAGATGCTGCAAATGTTACTGATAAAGGGCTTAATGTAATTAGCAATTCAAACTCTTATGCAAGCTCTACAGATCCATGTAGTAAAGTTGAACAAAAACCAAAGAAAAAAGATGGCAAATCAGCAGACAGCTATGATCCAAATTATATAACCGGTAACAGTGACTATGATTCTCTAAGGCATTACATTAATAACTATTCGCCGCAACAATTTACCATTGGATTTGAAAATAAGCCATCCGCAACTGCCAATGCTCAACATGTATTTATTGCAGATACATTGAATACCAAAAAATTTAATATTCGGTCATTGCAATTAAGCCACTTTACTATCGCTGATTCTATATATAGTTTACCTGCGTTCCGTTACAAGGTCACAACCGATGTTGCCCTTAAAAACCGGAAGGATATGAAAGTGCGTTTTGTTGCAGATTTTGATACCGCCAGAGGAATATTACTTGCAGATTTCTTTAGCCTTGATACATTGGGTAATGCCATTCCGCTTAGTTCTATAGATGGATTTTTACCTCCGGATAAGGATGGTATTAAAGGCACGGGAAGTTTGTCGTACTCTGTATATGCGCTCAACCTAAACACACTCGATACTTTTAGTAACAAAGCCGCTATTTACTTTGATAACAATACCGCTATATCAACTAATATGTGGCAAAACACCGTGGATACCACCCGCCCGGAAGGTAAAATTTTAAGCACCATTGTGGTAAATGACAGTACAGTAAAGCTTATTATGCAAGGCGCCGATGTTGGCTCAGGCTTAGCTTATCATACCTTTTATGCAAAGTCAAATACTGATACAAAGTATAGTATAATTGGGGTTGCAACTGGAGATACCGTTATCTTCAAGGGAAAGGCCAATCAAAGTTTTCAGGTGTTTAGCAAGGCTACAGATAACGTAGGCAATGTCCAGCAAAAAGATTCGGTGGCAGATGTAACGGTGATATTTTCAAATGCACTACCATTAAAACTACTAAGCTTTACAGCTAAGATAGTTAATAAGACAACCCAGCTTAATTGGACTACAACAAATGAAGTAAACACGGACAGGTTTGATATTGAGCGTTCTGTTGACGGGCAACACTTTATTAAAATAGGGAACCAGGTAGCTAACAACCATAGTGGTACCAACAGCTACACTTCGTTTGATAATAATCCGAATGCCGGCTATAACTATTACCGCCTAAAACAATATGACCGTGACGGCCATTACACGTACAGCACCATCATTAAATTATATTACGGCACTTACAATTACATCACTATAGCGCCAAACCCTGCCAAAGACTATGTTGATATTCAAACAAATGGCAAGATAAGCCAGGTAGTAATATCTGATGCCAGTGGAAAAAAAGTGAAGGTATTTGTAACTACCACCGGAAACAGGTACCCGCTAACAGGTATAAGTAAAGGACTGTATTTTTTGCAAATACTGATAGATGGCGAATTACATACTTCCAAATTGCAGGTGGAATAATTGATATCTTT
>JAYTRW010000044.1:0-2227 GCA_043745985.1 Methylotenera sp. | reverse complement strand
TTATGCTTATTTTACACTGTTGAAGCGCGGCTTGGCTTAACTTGATATAACTTACTTTAACCCTTATTTAGTTTAGTAATTAATTTTAACCCTGTGGGTTTAAATTTGCGCTGTGATAAACTTCTCACCGTTATGAACGAACTCACTTTTCCTATTTTACGACTGCTCACTGACGGCAAATTTCACTCGGGTGAAACGATTGCGCAGCAGCTAAAAGTTTCACGCGCAACGGTGTGGAATGCGCTACAAGATGCGGAAAAGCTCGGCATTGAGATTTTTTCAGTACGAGGGCGTGGTTACAAGCTACCACAGCCAGTCACGCTGCTAGACGAAAATGCAGTATTAAGCGCAATGGGTTCACAAAGCACTTTACTGAAACTAGAGATTCATGATCATTTAGATTCAACCAATACTTACTTAATGAAGAAACTAAGCGCGGGGCAAGCGCACGCCAATTGCGTTGCTACCAACTTACAAACCAATGGTCGCGGTAGACGCGGCCGCACTTGGCAAGCAGGCTTAGGCGCTAGTTTAACTTTTTCACTGTTATGGCGTTTTCAATGTGGTGCGGCAGGTTTGTCTGGCTTGAGTTTAGCAGTAGGGATTGCTTTGATTCGCGCCCTGCATCATTTTGGCGTGTTGCAAGCACAGCTCAAATGGCCAAATGACGTGCTGATTGGTCGCGAAAAGTTAGCAGGTATCTTGATTGAGTTACAAGGTGATATGGAAGGCCCTAGCGTTGCGGTGATAGGCGTGGGCATTAACTTAAATTTGCCAACAATCCTCAAACAACAAATAGATCAGCCCGCCACTGATTTAGCCAGCATAACGCAAACACCGATTAACCCTAATGCGCTGCTTGGCGAATTGCTGAAACATTTAACCGACATTCTTAGTACTTTTGAACAGCGCGGATTTACTAGCGTACGAGATGAATGGACCAGCTACCATGCTTACCATCATCAAGCCGTCAGAATGCTGCACCCTGATGGTCGCGAAACGACAGGTATCGTTGTTAGCGTGGCGGAAGATGGTAATTTATTGGTGAGTACCGCCGCTGGTGAACAACGTTTTTCATCGGGCGAGATTAGTTTGCGGGCTTCATAAATGGATTATTTACTAGCGATAGATTCTGGCAACACCCGCGTTAAATGGGGCTTATTTGATGCAAATGGCACGTTACTAGACAACAGCGCTTGCCTGAACACTGAAATTGCACGCACGGTTCTGCCAGCTTCATCACGCATCATCATTTCAAACGTGGCTGGTGAGTACATCAAGGAACAGCTTGAAAATATATTGCCAAAGCACATCCCTACCCTTTGGATAACGGCAAAAGCCAGCGAATGTGATGTTAACAGCCATTATGACCAACCAGAAAAACTTGGCACTGACCGTTGGGCAGCACTAGTTGCCGCTTGGCATATTAAACACGTTCCATGCGTGGTGGTGAATGCTGGCACCGCAGTGACTATAGATGCATTAACGAATAGCCATGAGCAAGGCGAGTTTATCGGCGGAATGATTTTGCCTGGCATCTATTTAATGCAGCAAAGTTTAGGCATAGCAACTGCGCAATTACCCAATATTCAGACAGAACTATCAAAGACTGACGCCACCAATCAATCTCTAGATATTTTTGCCAAAAATACTGTTGAAGCCATGCGCGCAGGTGCTATTCATGCGGCTTGCGGTGCAATTAAGCAAATGCATACTGCACTTGTAGCACTCACCGCAGAAGGTAAACAAGCGCCCTACATTTTCATTAGCGGTGGCAACGCGCAACTCATCAAAGATAATCTTTTGAGTGACGTGACAAACCTTGCATTAATCGTAGATAATTTGGTCTTACGCGGTTTGTATCTGATAGACAATTTTGCGCCTGAAAACTTTACGAAGAGTGAAAAGCAATGAAAAAGTTGGTTTGGTTATTAGTGTTGATTAACGTAGGTTTACTGGCCTATTTTAATAAAGACGTTATTTTGCCTAGCGCGCCAAAGGCGGCATTGCTCGCCATACACCCTGAAAAAATCAGCATTGTGACCCAACAACAGATTGATGCCCTCCCGAAAAAAGGCACTCAAGCTACTATACCAACCGCAGAGACCATTACGCCACCTACCGTAGATACCACAGCCACAGCAAGCGCCACCCCAGTGCCTGAACCAACATCAACTAAGGCAAGCTGTTATGAATGGGGTGTATTTTCAGCTGCCAATTTGACGGG
>JAYTRW010000043.1:0-7084 GCA_043745985.1 Methylotenera sp. | reverse complement strand
GCTTGACTGGCAATAGTTTTGCCTACTACTTTAGCAAAAGAATCCCCCGCTACTCGATTTAAGGCGCTAATACCTAGTTTAGAGGTTAGATATTTTGTAGCTATTTCAGGGCCACCGTACGTAAACCCTGCCAGTTGCCCTATGCCCTCCCCTAGCTGGCCGCCTCGCGTGGTAGCCGCCCCCGCATAATTAGGTAAAAAATCAAAAGCAGCGGTACGCGCCGCACTGCCTACCATTTGACTATAAATTTGAGGGTCGTCTAAGGGTACCATGCCTCCCATGACTTCACTGGCTTGATCGTTCGAGATACCTATTTTGTTAGCCGCGTAAGTATTCATGGCGCGCGCTTGTTCTCGACTTGTAATACCTAGGGTATCGCGTACCCAACTGGATATTTTATCCGTCGTCGAGGGATTCCATTGACTAAGGGTTTGCTCAATAGCATGCGCGGGTTCAATATCAGGGTGCATGATATTAGCATTTTGCTGTATTCCTAGAAACTTAGCTAGGATAGGCGAATTGGCGACTAAGTTATCTGTATTTACGGTTTGTAATTTAGCCTGTCTTACCGCATCATCGCGGTACGAAGCGACTGATTGCACGGGTTTGTTTAGAATCTTTGCCATGCGCGAATCGCCAGCAGCTTGATCGGCATTGACCGTGGCAGCATTATATAAACTATTGTTAACTTGACTGGCAGTGTTTTGTTTAAGTAAATCGTCGGACGCTTTTGTCCAAGAGTCTGCGTCTGTTAAGTCATCAATGCTTGCCATGTAGTTTCCAGTATTGTAAGAGGACGTCTTGGTCGGACGGCGCTTTGTTTCCGCTATTAATTAAGCTTTGTTTGATACCCGCTTTTGCTGCGCTAGGCACATCGCTGATATGCATCCCGAACAGTTTAGCATCATTACTACCAGTAGGAATTCCTAAGAACGACGTAGGGGTTGATACTCCCATCATAAACATTTTATCCACGGCTTTACTTACTTCGTCTTGGTTAAATTGATGGCCCGCCGCCATTTGTGCTTTACGTATATAGTCTTGCGCTTGTAAAGCCACCGCGCCTTTATAACTATTTTGGCTATCGTCATTCGAAGAAGGTTTAATCCCTTCTAAGCGTAGGTTAAGCGCGGGGGTTAATGTTTTTAAATCCACACTGGAAGCATCTTGTCTCGTGGCCATCGTTTTATTGGCGCTATTTTTACGCGCGTCCTCAAAGCCCCTAGCATCGCCCTGGGATATTTTACCCATGAGTGTCATAAAATCAGCATCCTTCATGGTATTAGTATCCATAGCAGAGCCAGTGCCCATGTTCGATAGCATTTCATGGTATAGCCCGGGATCCGTTTTTATTGCGCTACTCCCGCCTGCATTACGTGACGCAAAAGAATCCATGCTCGCTAAGTAGTTACCATCTTGTAACGCGCGATATAGCGAAGGGGATAAATCTGAAACAGTTTTACCAGGGTTCTTAATAAAAAAATCTTGCGCTTGCCCCACGGCATGCGAATTTGCGGTATCTAGGTTGGCTTGTTTTCTTGCGGCCAAAGCCTCTACGCGCGACTCTATCAATCTACGTTCATCGCCCGTGATAGTTTTATTATCAAAATCTTTTTTAACTTGGTCAAGCTGATCCGCTAGCGCGGGAGTAGTCGCAGTAAGCTTGTCTGAATAGCTAAGCACTTTGTCTACAGAGTCCCCTTGAGATATAGCTTTTCGTAGATTATCCTGAGAGGCTACGGGTACAGTATCGCTGTGCGCGTCTAAGAATGATTTGGCCGCATCGGTTTGGTTATTATCTAATAGGTGTAATGTCAGCGCGCTAAACGTTTGCCCTAACCCATGGCGAACGTGGTTTGCCGTTTCCTTTTCCCCGAGCCCTTGTGCTTCGGCCTGCGCATGCAATTCGGTATTAATAGTATCTATTTGTTGCCTATAAAAAGTATTATCCGCACCAGGCAAAGGATTATATGAAAGTATCGCTGTTTGATTGGCCGCGCTTTGTCTATCTATTGAAGACTTAATTGCATAGTCTGAAGACTGGTTTCCCGCATGCGTTGCTGCGGTATTAATTGCTGAGTCTAGCGTTTGTTGCGCGACTTGCTTGAACATTTCTTGTTGTCGGGGATTGCCTAAGCTATTATTTCCTTCGTCTAGCAATCCTGTTAATACGTCTTTTACCCCCGAAAATCCATCTATCGCGTCTTTGCCATGCGCTTGCAAATAGCCTGGCGTGTATTTGCCCTGAGCATCGGTGGTACCGTTTAATACCGCGTTCGCTTTGTTGATAATAGTCGCGTGCGCATCTTTGGCCGCGGACTCGTTGTCTTGAATTTGTTGTTGGATCCCTAAATCCGCCAGTGCCGAGCCAGCCCCCTCCAGCTTAGCCCCTGTGCGCTCTTGCTCTAAGCCCGCAAGCCCCGCAGTTTTCATCATTTGATAGGGGGTTTGTAAATTTACATCGGGTAAATTTTGGGGGGTAACTGAGGTATTATCATTTCCATAACTAGGAACTACTGGCATTAGGGTTTCCCTCCATTTTTACTTTTATTATACGCATATACCGATTTGGCTACGCCCGTAGCGCCCCCTAAAAGTGAAGTTAGTCCCACAAGCCCTGGGCTAAGGCTTTTAGCTATAGTCGAGTCATACTGACTTTCGGCCGTAAAGTTTTGGGCTTGAGTTTGATACGCCCATTCCTGCCTTGCCGCATTATCTTTAATGGTAAGCGCGTCCCGATCCCCGAGGTATTTAGTTGTAGTAAGTACATCGGTTGCACTTCCCTCGCCTAGGTCAATACCATTGGCCGCCATAGCCGCGCGCTGCGCGCCGAAGGTATTAGCGGTATTAATCTGCGAGGTTTGTACCGCTTGATTGCCAATTTGTACTGCAAACTTAGATTTGTCGCCCGCTATCTGAGCATTGTTTTCTGCAACCTGCGCTTGGTACTCTAACGAGTTTTGCTGACCTTGGGTTTGATTAAATGCGCCTACGCCCCCTATTGCAGCGCCCGCGCCTTGCAATCCTATCCCCGCAAGCGTGCTCCATCCACTTGACCCTGAGGTAGCCGTAGCCACGGCAGTATTTGAATTCATGCCCATCTTATCCCCCTATCGCTAATTCTAAAGTCATACTGGCTAAGTCAAGTGGCAAGGGGTCTACTTGTCTGATACTAACTTGACCGCTATAGCCCCATGCATTATTTAAAACTAGCTCAATCTCATCGCTTACTAAGTTTGGTGCGGTGCCGTAGTTTTCTGTAGTACGCTGTTTTACTGCGACTAAATTTTTAAAATCAGGCCCCGCAAATATCCCGCTAGAACGATAGACTCTAAGCCAAATTTTATTGACGTTCTTAGGTCTACCTTGCCCGAAGCCGCCATCAATTTGAGCGGCTACTGGCATCGTCTGCAAGTCAGCAGTAATGGGTAGCCCTACCGTAATTTTACTTGCGGTAACGCCAACTGGCAACGTAATACTATTTGCAGTTACCACTTGTTGCGGTTGTACGGCTCCGTCTGCCAGTATGCTAACCGTCATTCCGTTTAGCCAAGTCAAGCCGCTTATAGAATTGGCGGGCGTGCCTACATAGGTCGCGCCGCAATCTACGTAAAAAGCGTCTGCTAGGGTGGAGTAGAGGCGCGTATGTAACCGTTCTATATAGCGTTTTGTTACCCCGTTAATTACACGACGTATTACGGTATATAAGAAGTCCTCATTATTTTCAGTGATAACACAGATAGATTCAAATACGTCTGCAATCCCCGTATCGTGTTTATGCCATGCTGTGATTTTTTGCTCGGGTACATACGTCATCCCGAGCAATTGCCCCGAGGACGATACACACCAAAGGATTGGGATTGGCCCTTTGCAATAGGCCATATCAAGTATAGTTTGATAGTCAAACAAGTGCGGCGCGAGCAAGCAAATATCATTTGTCAGATAGCCGTTGGCTTGAAAGGCGTACGACATTTCTCGGATATGGCCTCCGCGCGCTGCGGCATAAAGAATAATATTACTTACTACGATTGGCGCCACGTTGTTCGCGCCATTGTAGCTTTGCGGTTTGACATTAATTGTAGTAGGGGTCAACGCGTCTGAGTTTATAGAAGTCACGCGCCACTCACAGCTTGCTGTCATTAGTAACAATGAGGCCGCTGGCACGATATGCCTTATTGCACTGGCTTCTCGCGCGGCGATCCTAAACGCAATGCGGTTGTCGTCACGCACTGGAATTGAGTAGCTTAAGTCTGACTCAGTAGCACTGCGCGTCATCCATAAGTTTTGAGGTTTGTTTGTAGTGCCCGCGAAACATCGGCGCTGCTCGTAATAACTTACGGCTGAGGGATAGTTACCTACCGCGTCATTGAACCCTACCGTATTGATAGGTGGAGTATTAGTTACATCAGGCAAAATATTTGCGTCTACGAAAGGCGATCCGCCTGCTTGACCTATATATCCGTACAGCCCCTGCGAAAGTTTATACACGTTATAGCGAATGTTAGTGCCCGCGATACTTGGATCTGTCCACGAAATAGTATTTTTATTACCCACAACGGTTAAGTCATTGGTTGCGGTCACTACACTTGACATTACCGTTTGCTGCAAGTTAGTGGTGGCCACGGCGGTAACAACGTAACTCGCGATAGGTGTACCCGAGGCTGGCGATGCTACTGCGGCAACGCCTGTCAATGGGTTTACAGGAGAACTAAACGCGGGTTGTGATACTTGCCAATTGGTCGCGCCTAATCGCCGCAACTCTTGCACAGGGTAGTTCGGGTGCACTAGCGTTAATACGTCGGATGACTGGACGTAGTGAATATCCATAATGTCACTTGCCGCAAAATTGTTTGGTATTTCGTAAACGTTAGGTGCAGTTGGCATTGCGTACCAATAGGCCGCACTAGGCGGCGCTTGATTAGTATTGCCTAAAATACAATAGTAGTTTAGCCCCCCGCTTTTAGTGATGTCTCCTACCTTATAGGCTGTTGCACTTGACCATGCTGCGCCATCCGTATAAAGTAAATTGCCTGCCGAAAAGTGCCAGCGAAAGTAGCCCGCGCCTAGCTCAATGGCAAACGCTTGGTTACTATTGTAAGTAAATTGAATGACGCGGGTAACAACGGCTGAAGTTTTAACTTCGCATACAAATTCAGTGCCTGTGCGATTAGCAGCAGGGCCGTGCGGTAGCGTAATAAAATTACGGCAAACTGCTAGCCCCTCTTGGAATTTATCAAAGTCAACACGGCCGAATAGCTCTTGAGTTAATTCGCCCGCCGAGAATGCTCTATCTAGTATGCGTAATCCCATTATCGGTTTACCATCCATGCAGGGCCGTGCGCTAAGGTCACGCGACGATCATTACTATCTGACTCCGTGGCCTCCCCAAAAGCCATTCTAAAGGCTTGCATACACGCTTGCGCGGATTTAAGCCCTGCGTCGCCCTTGAGTAAAGGGCCCGCCAGTTTTGATGCAAGTAGCCAGGCTAAGGCATCGGTAAATAAGGGGCCAAACTTAGTGGGATCTGAAATAGAAACTGTATAGCGTAATACCGCATTTTGTTGATCGGTTAAAATGATAACGTTGCCGTTGCCATCTATCTCGACTTGAAAAGGTTGAGGCACGCCTATGCCTACATTGGGGATAGGTACACCAAAAGAGGTATAAGGTAATTGTACTGAGGCCACGTATTCTGCCGAGGCTTGACTATCCATGATCTCAAGAAAGTTAAGCGCGCCCGAGGGGGCTTGGTAGGCGTACTTCCATGAGGTTGCGGGATTGGTCGGCGCTATCGCGAGCTGTATTCTTGTAGTCGTGAAACTCCATGTATGCATCTCTTGCAATTGATCCCGCGCGATAGGGTAGAACCTAGCGCAATGCGAAGACTGCGCGCTACCATCGGGAGGGTTAATACTTGAAACTATAGCTGCGTCGCCTAGATACGCAAGGGCTAGATTACATATATCAACGTCAGCGGCCAAAGGTATTCTCCTAACTTAAAAAAAGGGGGCTATTAACCCCCGTAAATATACTACTCTTAGGTGTTGCGAGGTTAGGTTAAACTTGGCCCAGATCCTTCTTGGGGTCCTGCTGCCGTACTTGGATCGCCCCCTAAAGCGGCGACCGCTTGTCTGGCTAAAGAATCGGCATTCGTACCGCCCGATGCTTCTACAGCTTTTAACGCAGGCTTATCGATCGCTTCTAAATTGTCTGAAGGGACGCCATCGTACTCAATGATGTCACCCACGTTGCAAAGAGCGTTGTTGATAAATGAAGTTGATACTACACGATACTGAGCCATTTTTTAAATCTCCTATAAAACTTGAAAGCCAACTGGATAAAATTTCTGACCGTCTTGCACTTCTTGGCCTAGATCCATATAAATCGCACCTGCAGTATTTGCACCTATATTAACTGTGCGGCCGCCAATATAGCGCTGGCCTTTAGAAGCTAAACGAGGATTAATACGCGCCGCAAAGCGAGAGCCTGCAACTAATAAGGCTACTGGCAACGGGCCCGTGGTACCGATCACAAAGACGTTCACCGTCAATGCTGCGTCATCCGCAGTAATGATTTGAAACTCGGCCGAAGTACCACCCGTAAACGCAGTGAAAACTTCGATACGTGCTTGCGCAAATTCGCCACCTTCAGCTAAATCTCGCACTTGCGTTGCAGGAATACCCGCAGACGACAAGTCAATCGTGTTGGTTGAAAGTACACTAGCACCCGTAGCAAAAGTTGGTTGTGGGGTAATAGTGTTGCCTAAGATACTGCCCGATAGGGCTAATAATGCGTCAATGTACATTTGGTTTCCTTAAATTAAACTACGCGAGCTTCGGCGTTTAATAGCTGATCTACGCGACGAAGAGGTACGCCTTCAAAACTTAACCATGACATTGCTGTACCGAACTGGTTAAGACCCTTATCGACCGCTAAGGCATAGTTAGATTTTTGCAATGCTTGTAAACGAAGAATTGAATATACCGTACGGTTCATGTAGAACACTGCTTGGCCCATACCCCAGTTTGGAATACGATCTAGGGCGCGTGACATCAAGGCGATCAAGTCCGCGGCTGACGTATTA
>JAYTRW010000042.1:0-2229 GCA_043745985.1 Methylotenera sp. | reverse complement strand
TGTATTTACTGCGACCAACGCCATGCAAGATGTTCACCATATTGAAGCAAAACCCAGCTTAGTCGCGCAGTTACGTAAGGCTGATTTACTGGTATGTACGGGCTCTGAACTGGAAATTGGTTGGTTGCCAGTGTTGTTGCGTCAGGCAGGTAATACCAAAGTGTTGGCAGGCAAAGCGGGTAATTTCGAGGCGGCGCATTATGTGCGCATGTTAGAAGTTCCAAGCCGTTTAGACCGTGCGGATGGTGACGTGCATCCTGGTGGTAATCCGCATATTCAAACCGATCCGCGCAATATTGCTAAAGTGGGTGATGCCTTATCAGAGCGACTTGCAGAAATCGATGCAGCTAATGCTACGTTTTATCAAGCTAAGCATAAGGATTTTGCACAACGCTGGCAAGAGGCAAGCAAGCGTTGGGAGGCTCAAGCAGCGCCACTTAAAGGCATGGCTATCGTCGTGCAACACAAAGGCTTTCCTTATTTAGAAGACTGGCTGGGCTTGCGTGAAGTGGCAACGCTGGAGCCAAAACCAGGTGTTGAGCCAACTAGTAGCCATCTTAGCGAGGTGCTTACGCAATTGCAGCGCCAACCTGCAAAAATGGTGATTCGAGCAGCATACAACAGCGAGCGTCCATCACTGTGGTTATCAGAGAAAGCGAAGATTCCAGCGGTAGCGTTACCATATACCGTAGGCGGGTCGGATCGTGCCAAAGACCTATTCTCTTTATTTGACGACACCATACAACGTCTTTTAGATGCGGCTAAATAAAGCTAAATGACCATTTTGATTGTCAATAGAGTGACATACGGAGCGCAGTAATGAATCTTGATACTTTAAATCTTAACATCCTTGGCCCAGCTTTTTTAGCTGGCTTATTAGTATTGGCCACGCATGTTCCCCTTGGTCAGCAAGTGCTTAAGCGAGGCATCGTGTTTATCGACCTTGCCGTGGCACAAATTGCTGCTTTAGGTGTCATTGCAGCCGATGCTATGGGCTGGGAGCCGCAAGGAGTCAAGGTGCAAATAGCTGCAGTGAGTGCGGCTTTACTAGGCGCGCTACTGCTTACTTGGACAGAGAAAAAGTGGCCAGAAGTTCAAGAAGCATTAATCGGCGTGTTTTTTGTGTTGGCGGCCAGTGCGGGCATACTGTTACTGGCTAACAACCCGCACGGCGGCGAGCACTTAAAAGACTTGCTAGCAGGCCAAATTCTTTGGGTCAGCATGAGCCAGTTATTACCCGTTTCACTCCTTACCTTGCTAATTTTGGCGGTCTGGTTTGGCATGAGAGATAAAATTGGTCGGGCAGGTTTCTATGGCTTGTTTGCCTTAGCAGTGACCGCTTCAGTACAATTAGTCGGTGTCTATTTAGTATTTTCCAGCTTGATTATTCCTGCGCTGGCCGTTAGAAATTGGTCAGAACCAAGAAAAATGTTAGGCGCATATTTAATCGGAGCAACTGCTTACGTGCTAGGTTTAGCGCTTTCAGCCATATTTGATCTGCCTTCAGGTGCTGTTATTGTCTGGTGTTTGGCAGCGGTTGGCGTGTTAGTCAATGTACTTAATGTTAAATCTAAAATCAGTGTTTAGCAGAGCTGTTTATACTGGCCTCTACATTTATGTTGATTTTGTTGCTGGCAGCCTACTTTGTTATATGTAAATTGATGTGGTACAAGGTGAAAACCTATTTTTGGAGGCTTTATATAAGGGAACTAAATCAAAAAATGGGAGCTAGGCTCCCATTAACTATACTAGAGATTTTGATTAAGCCTGATTATTTTTACGTCTACGAGCGATTAAAGCCATTAAGCCTAAACCAGTGAGCATCATGCCGTAGGTTTCTGGCTCTGGTACAGCCGAAACGTTAACATTATCTAAACTCCCGCCGTATGAGTCATTGGTACCAAGAGCATCAAAGAACACTTTATCGCTACCCGTACCTAGCACTTTGAAAGAGTACGTAGCCCAGCTGTTACCTGAGCCTAGAGGTCCACCATCCCCTTTAATCGGTGGGCTTGTGAGTAGGTCGTGGTTCCAAAATACCTTAATTTGATTTGACTCAGCTGATACACCCTCACGTGGTGAATAATCAAATGATAAGGTATACCAAGTATCAGCAGACGTAGTGATTATTTGATACATTGAGCTATTTCTAGTGGTATCTAGTTCCACAAAATTAACGCCATCAGAAGCAGCACCTGCTACATTATTACGTAACTCTATACCTGATTT
>JAYTRW010000041.1:0-2246 GCA_043745985.1 Methylotenera sp. | reverse complement strand
TCACCTTGCGGCACCTATTTTAGTGTGGGTATTTTCGCATCAGATAATGTCGCCTTGCTCATTACACCGCTAGAAGTATGCACAAATCTAGATGTGATTACAGATTCGATTGACCATCTGGAGTGGCGCATGGCTTGGAAAGGTAATAGCCGCTTAAGCTTCGGCGTACGCGCTGCAGCTAATACTTTTGACTCATTAAACGTACCTGCACAGATGCTGTTTTTTACGGATGGCGATGAATCGCCAAGAGTTAATGTGACCATCAAGCAAGATTTGAGTGGTATTCAAATTGGCAAAAACTTTGTATTTGTGGGCGTCGGTGGCAATACTAAAGTTGGCGTTCCTAGATTTAACTCAGCGAATAAACGTGTAGGCTACTGGCCCATTAGTGACAACAGCAATGCAGGAGCGGTAGGCGTTACTTACTCTGACCCCAGCCAAGATGAGCCAGATCCATCCGTAGCCTCAGCAGAATATGATCGTTTCTTATCACAGCTTGAAGAAGAGTATTTAATCTCTTTAGCAGGGGAGATTAAGGCTAAGTATATCAAAGGTCAGGATAACTCAGCATTTTATGATTTTGTGCAAAAACAAAAACCTGCAGCAAGCTTTGTGACAGCTTATTCTATGCGATGGGCATACTTGCTTTTAGCGACATTATTGATTCTTTCAACTTTTATACCAAATATTCTAGTGAGATCAGCGATGGGAGCAAGGTTTAAATTTTGAATTCTAATAAGTGATGTTTAAACATCACTTATTAGAAAGCATTTTTTCAACGCATCACACAAACATGACTAAAATGCAGAGGTTCGACTCTTTAGTGCGGCTGCTTCAGGCGTTGACAGAGCGCGCTTCTGGATATCTTGCTGAATAAACCATGCCAAAACGGCAGTCACTATTGTCGTACCGACAACGATATAGCCGATCCAAGCAACGTGTTGTAATTTATCGTCAGCCCTTAGCGAGACAATATGACCAGCTAACACTGAGGCAAAGCCCCCCCCACAAACTGTTGAATAGAAGCGCTGACCGCATTGAATGAGCCTCGTTTAGTCGGCTCTGGAACGGAGGTGACTAAAGCCTGGAACGGAATCATCCGCGAGAATATGCCGATAAACATTAAGACGTTCACAATAATGACCGTCGTGAATGGAACTGTGCCTAAGTGGGTGTAGATCGTCATCATCATCATGATGACGACGCTGCCCACCATAAATACTGGAATTTTGCCAAATGCATCCGCTGCTTTGCCGACTAAGGGCCCGACAAATGTTGTACATAAGCCAGTGATTAAATAAATTGTCGACAAGTGCTCGATACTTACTCCCAAGTTATTAACCGTGAATACACTGCTGAAAGGCATGAGCATAAATCCACCAGTCGTTAATAGAGCTGTCGTAGCAAAGGCTGTTAAATGGCGAGGGTCAGAAAGAGTATTAAGTAAGTGTGTAAATGTACTGTGCTCTTGAGGCGCTTTGAGGTGCTCTACAATGGGTTGCATACGCCACAAAATGATCACGCCTCCAATTGCACCGAATGCTGCCATTGCTAGAAAAGGCGCGTGCCAAGTCCATCGATTGGAGAGGTAAAGTCACAGGTAGTCCTAATATCTGACTGGCCGCAAACGCTGTTTGAATAACGCCCATGACGCGACCACGGACTTGTGGTGTGAAGAGGTCAGCAGCAATAGCAAGAACGACTGAGCCGATGACGCCACCGAAGATTCCCGTGACGATACGCGCTAGTAATAACATTGGAAAAGTTTGTGCGAGCCCGCACCATACGGTGGCAGCGACAAAGCCAGTATAAAATACCAACAATATTTTCTTACGATCGTAACGGTCGGCAAATCCTGCCATTAATAGCCCACTGATGCCTGCACTAAACGCATAGGCTGAAACGATCAAGCCAAATTGACGTGGGCTAATCTCCATAGCAGGCATAATCAGTGCCCCGAGTGGCGACATTATCAAAAAGTTTAGAATGACGGAAAACTGTAAAAATGCTAACAGCCCCACGACAAAGGTTTGATAAGCGGTAAATTTTGGCTTTTGTTGTAAGTCAGTTTGAGTCATAGCTTGATTATCAATTCGTAAAATATTGCTCACTTATAAAGTGTAAGTTGTCTACATGATGAAATAGACTGCAGTTGTCTAACACCTGTCTAGCATTTGCCATCAACTATATTACTAATCAAACGTTGAAGCAAAGCGACTAGCTGTTCGACTTCACTGTCATTAAAG
>JAYTRW010000040.1:0-7139 GCA_043745985.1 Methylotenera sp. | reverse complement strand
AAGGTATTATTTCTAAAGAGATTATTGATAATGCGGTGATATTTGGTGCGCTCAGCGGCGCAATCTCGTGGAACTTAATTACTTGGTGGTTTGGTATTCCATCATCTTCATCTCATGCATTAGTTGGTGGCTTAGTTGGCGCTGGGGTTGCTAAAGCAGGTACTGGCGCTATTGTCGCAGAAGGTCTGATTAAAACATCTGTTGCCATTATTCTGTCTCCATTATTCGGCATGTTACTCGCGCTCATACTCATGGTGCTGGTGTTGTGGATCTACGAAAAATCATCGCCTTACCCTACAGAACGCATGTTTAATAAACTTCAATTTGTATCTTCATCACTTTATAGCTTAGGCCATGGTGGTAACGATGCACAAAAAACCATGGGTATTATTGCTGTTTTACTTTATGCCAATGGTTATATTCAAGGTGATTTCCATGTGCCGTTTTGGGTAGTCATTTCTTGCCAAATTGCGATGGCATGCGGCACACTATTTGGCGGGTGGCGCATAGTCCGGACTATGGGGATGGGCATTACGCGCATTCGCCCCTCTGGTGGCTTCTGCGCACAAACTTCTGGCGCTATCGCCTTATTTATTGCTACTTCACTCGGCATTCCAGTATCAACCACACACACGATTACTGGTGCAATTGTTGGCGTTGGGCTATCGAGGCGCGTATCTGCAGTACGCTGGGGATTGGCATCTCGCATCGTTTGGGCATGGGTTCTTACCATTCCTTGCGCGGGTTTAATCGCAGCGATTAGCTATCGTTTTGGTAGCACATTCTTAAAATAGCTAAAACTTAGATTATTAAATAAAAAAGCGGCTCTTAGTAGTCCCTTTTTTATTTTTAACGTTTCTTCAATTTGTCATTAAACTGTCATATTTGATTTCTAGAATGATCATCAAGTTAAACCTACTCATGAAACAAACAGGAGAAATTAATGCAAGTTAGCAACTTTAATCTTAAGGCAGCTCTTTTAGCAGCAGGTCTTATCATTGCCCCAAGTGCATTCGCGATCGATATTACTGGCGCTGGCGCAACTTTCCCGTACCCAATCTACGCAAAATGGGCTGAATCATACAACGTTAAAACTGGCGTTAAATTAAACTACCAATCTATCGGTTCTGGCGGCGGTATTAAACAAATCACCAATAAAACAGTGGATTTTGGCGCTTCTGACAAACCATTAAAACCTGAAGAACTAGAAAAAGCTGGTCTAATGCAATTCCCAGCGGTAGTGGGTGGTGTAGTTCCAGTAGTGAACGTGGCTGGCGTGACTGATGGCGAAATGCGTCTAAACGGTGAAGTACTGGCTAACATTTATTTGAAAAAAATCGTTAAATGGAATGACCCAGCAATTAAAGCACTTAACCCAAGCTTAGCATTGCCAGATACAGCGATTACTGTAGTGCACCGTTCTGATGGTTCAGGTACTTCTTTTGTATTCACTAACTACTTAAGCAAAGTAAGCAAAGAGTGGAGTGACAAAGTAGGTGCTGATACTTCTGTTGCTTGGCCAACTGGTTTAGGCGGTAAAGGTAATGAAGGCGTAGCTTCATACGCACAGCGTATTAAAGGTTCAATTGGCTATGTTGAATATGCATTCGCTAAACAAAACAATTTACCTACCGTAAGCTTGCAAAATCGTGATGGTGAGTTTGCTAAGCCAAGTATTGAAAGCTTCCAATCTGCTGCTAAATACGCCGAATGGGAAAAAGCACCTGGTTTCTACGAAATTCTTACTAACGAGCCAGGCAAAGCAACATGGCCTATCACTGGCGCTAGCTTCATCTTGATGCACAAACTACAAGACAAACCAGTGAATGCCACTGAAGTGCTTAAGTTCTTTGATTGGAGTTTCAGCAATGGCGCTTTAATGGCAAAAGGTTTGGACTACGTACCAATGCCTGATAACGTGGTGAAATTGATTGAAACTAGCTGGAAAACAAACATGAAAAGCAAAGATGGCGCTGCCGTTTGGACTAAATAGTTTCAAATTAGTAAAGTAATAAAATAAGTAAAAGTAGTCACTATTGTTAATAGGCGCAATCTAATTGCGCCTATTAACAATATCAACTTAAACACTGCGGAAGGAAATATAATAATAGATATTTACGCTCCCTCAGAAGTTTTAAATGAACAAATCATCATTCGAGAATCAATTTTAATGCCGAACAGTCCACAAAATAAAAGCATTGGAGCGACGCTAGATAAGCTGTTTCGCTACACCACCATGTTTTTTGCTTTTCTAGTTTTCATCTTACTGTTTGGCATTATTATTACCTTGTTAGTGGGTAGTTTGCCTGCATTAAAGATGTTCGGTGCATCTTTTTATACAAGCACGGCATGGAATCCAGTCACGATTGATTTTGGCGGTGTAGTACCCATTTACGGTACTTTTATCACCGCATTAATTGCTATGCTCATCGGTATTCCGGTGAGTTTTGGTATTGCTATTTTCATCACAGAACTCTCTCCAAATTGGCTTAAACGTCCAATTGGCGTAGCGATTGAGCTACTTGCAGGTATACCAAGTATTATTTACGGTATGTGGGGTTTATTCGTATTCGCACCATTGTTTGCTGACCATGTGCAACCTTGGATGAATGATAATCTTGGCGCATTGCCTTTAATCGGCGCTTTATTTCAAGGTCCACCTATGGGTATTGGCATGTTTACCGCAGGCTTTATTCTCGCCATTATGGTGATTCCATACACAGCATCAGTCATGAGAGATGTGTTCGAAATTGTTCCTAGCATGCTTAAAGAGTCTGCCTACGGACTAGGCTCAACCACTTGGGAAGTCATTTGGAACGTTGTACTTCCATATACTAAAACAGGTGTAGTTGGTGGCATTATGCTTGGTTTAGGTAGAGCGCTTGGCGAAACCATGGCGGTGACATTTGTCATTGGTAATGCTCATGAGTTATCTGCCTCGCTCATGATGCCAGGTAATACGATTTCATCCGCCTTAGCTAACGAGTTTACTGAAGCGGTTGGTGATGTTTACACCTCATCACTCATTACACTAGGTTTAACATTATTTGTGATCACATTTATTGTGCTGTCACTGGCTAAATTGTTATTGATACGCTTATCACTGCGCGAAGGAAAACAATCTTGAAAAGCGAAAAAGTCATGAAAGGCCTTGATAACAAGCGCTACATACGTCGTAAATTTATCAACGGACTGACACTAAGCTTATCTGTTGGCACAGTTATATTTGCACTCACATTCTTAGTATGGATTTTATGGACATTGTTCAGCCAAGGTCTTAGCCATTTAACATTAGATGTATTTACTAAAATGACGCCTCCTCCTGGCAGCTCTGGCGGTTTATTAAATGCCATTGTGGGTAGTTTATACATGGTGTTCTTTGCGACAGCCATCGGCACACCAGTCGGTATATTAGCGGGAACATATCTTTCAGAATACGGAAAATCAGGCTGGTTGGCGCCGACGACCCGATTCATTAACGACATATTGCTATCAGCACCATCTATTGTTATCGGCCTATTTGTTTATGAAGTAGCCGTACATAGTGTTAACCACTTTTCTGGTTGGGCTGGTTCATTCGCTCTGTCACTATTGGTAATACCAGTGGTAGTGCGTACCACCGAGAATATGATGTCATTGGTACCTAGTACCCTGCGTGAAGCCGCAGCAGCACTCGGCGCACCTTACTGGAAAGTCATCGTGAACATTGTATACAAATCAGCAAGAACTGGAATTTTGACAGGGCTATTACTTGCCGTTGCACGTATCAGTGGCGAAACTGCACCACTACTATTCACCGCATTGAACAATCAGTTCTGGAGCACTGATATGAACCAACCAATTTCAAGTTTAGCGGTTGTGATTTTCCAATTCGCCATGAGTCCATATGAAGATTGGCAGCACCTTGCATGGGCTGGCGCCTTACTCATTACCCTGTTCGTGCTTGGCCTCAATATCTTGGCACGTACGGTATTTCGTCAAAATCAATCTCACAGTTAGTTTAGGATTACTTAAATATGTCCACGCAAACTCTTCAAGCGAAGATCTCAGCCAAAAACATGAATTTCTACTACGGTAAATTTCATGCGCTTAAAGATATCAATATTGATATTCCAGCAAGCCAAGTAACCGCTTTCATTGGGCCATCTGGCTGCGGCAAATCAACCTTGCTACGTACGTTTAACCGTATGTATGAGCTTTATCCTAAGCAACGTGTTGAAGGAAAAATCTTGCTTGATGGCAAAGATATTCACTCAGCCGAACAAGATTTGAATTTGCTGCGCGCTAAAGTCGGTATGGTTTTCCAAAAACCAACACCATTTCCAATGTCTATTTACGACAATGTTGCTTTTGGTGTGAGGCTTTACGAGAACTTATCTAAATCGGACATGAATGACCGCGTTGAATGGGCACTGCAAAAAGCGGCCATTTGGAATGAAGTAAAAGATAAACTGCATCAAAGTGGTTCTGGCTTATCTGGTGGTCAACAACAACGCTTATGCATTGCGCGTGGCGTGGCTGTAAAACCAAATGTATTGTTACTTGATGAACCATGTTCTGCGCTAGATCCAATCTCTACAGCACGTATTGAAGACTTGATTCATGAGTTGAAAAAAGAGTACACCATCGTCATCGTGACGCATAACATGCAACAAGCGGCACGTGTATCAGATTACACCGCTTACATGTACTTGGGTGAGTTGATGGAGTTTGACCAAACCAATACGATTTTTACGCGCCCTAGCCGTAAAGAAACAGAAGATTACATCACAGGTAAATTCGGCTAATTAATTTAGCTAAAACTTGCCAAACAATTAATTTTTTTGTTCTACTGAATAAGCTTTTAAAAGGAATAAGTGATGGGATCTGAACATATATACAAACAGTACGACTCAGAGTTAGAGGCCGTACGCGCTAAAGTACTTGAAATGGGATCACTAGTTGAGCAACAGATTGTTGATGCTTTAGAAGCACTCACTACATCAAATGCCAAACTAGCCAAACGAGTCATCAATAATGACCATCAAGTAAACGCGCTTGAAGTGCAAATTGATGAAGATTGTAGCCATATTATTGCCTTGCGCCAGCCAGCCGCTGGAGACTTACGCATGGTGCTGATGATGATTAAAACCATTACAGACTTAGAACGTATTGGTGATGAAGCTGCAAAAGTTGCACGCCTAGCATTAAAATCAAGTGAAACTGATCGTATGTGGACGCCGCGTTTTGCTGAAATCAAAACAATGGCCAACCTAACTCGTGAAATGTTACACATGTCATTAGATGCATTTGCCCGCTCAGATGCCACCAAAGTTTTACCGATTGCACAAATGGACGAGCAGGTAGATGGCCAATACCAAATGACTATTCGTCAGTTGATTACATTTATGCTGGAAGACCCGCGCACTATTTCAATGTCACTAGAAGTATTGTTTGTATCGAAAGCCATTGAGCGCATCGGAGACCATGCAAAAAACATCTCTGAATACGTTGTGTACATGGTAAAAGGTAAAGATGTACGCCACACCACGATAGAACAAATGGAAGAAGACGCGAAGTCTTAATGCTTCAGCTTCATATTAGCTAATTTCATTGAGCGAAGTTTGGTTAAAATGGGGTTTGGTTAATAGTTAGCCAAACCCCAAGCAGCATTAAGTTCCGTTTTAGCTTGCCGCAGCCCTGACTACTCCAGCAATTTCTTCAGCCAATTTCTGCACTAAAGCCCTATCCTGCCCTTCCACCATCACGCGAATTTTAGGTTCTGTACCTGAAGCTCTTAGTAGCACGCGACCTGAACCATTTAATTCGTCCTCAGCTTTTTTAACTGCACTCTTAATTTGTGGAATTTCTAGACTCAGCTTAGTTTTTGTAGTGACATTGATGAGTACTTGCGGATAAAGTACTAACTCGGCATTCATTTGGGTGAGCGTTTTACCGTTTTTCTTTAAGGCATGCAACACTTGCAGTGCGGCGATAATCGCGTCTCCACTGGTGTGTTTATCTAATGTGAGTATGTGACCTGAATTCTCGCCGCCCAACTTCCAGTTATTTTCATTCAATAATTCCAGCACATATCTATCACCCACTTTAGCGCGAGCGAATGGAATTTTATTTTTCTGTAAAGCATGCTCTAACGCAAGATTAGTCATTAGTGTGCCTGCGATGCCGCCTTTTAGTTCACCTTTCGCATACAAGCCTATGGCAATAATGTAAAGCAGCTGATCGCCATCTAATAAATTACCTTGTGCATCGACCATCATGACGCGGTCACCATCACCATCAAACGCTATACCTAAATCGGCCTGATGTTCAAGCACGGTTTTTTGCAAGGCTTGTGGGTGCGTTGAACCGACCTGCTCATTAATATTGAGCCCATCAGGCTTATTGCCGATACATACAATTTCCGCGCCCAACTCATGGAAAACATTGGGTGCCACATGATAAGTTGCACCATGCGCGCAATCCAGTACGATTTTTAAACCACGTAGGTCTAAATCGTTAGGAAAAGTACTTTTGCAAAACTCGATATAGCGCCCTGCTGCATCGTCTATACGGCGCGCTTTACCAAGCTTTGCTGATTCCATCACTTGCATTGGCTTTTCCAACTCAGCTTCAATGGCATGCTCAATATCATCAGGCAGCTTTGCGCCTTCACTTGAGAAAAATTTAATGCCGTTATCATAATAAGGATTATGGGAAGCCGAAATAACGATACCCGCTTGAGCACGCAAGGCGCGTGTGAGGTAAGCTACAGCAGGCGTTGGCATTGGCCCTGTAAGCAATATATCCACGCCTGCGGCGGACAAACCTGCTTCCAATGCGGCTTCTAACATATAGCCAGAAATGCGCGTATCTTTGCCAATTAGCACAGCAGGATGAGCGCCTTTTGCAAGATTGCTATTCACAGAAGTGAGTACTTTGCCTGCCGCATAGCCAAGACGCATGACAAAATCTGGAGTGATGGGGTGTTCGCCAACCTTGCCACGAATGCCATCAGTACCAAAATATTTTTTACTCATTATTTATCCTACTTTATTTTAGTTTTTTTAGAGATTCTGATTAACAGAGCTACTTTTATTGAATCGCTGTCACAACTTTTAGCGCGTCTACGGTTGCTTTCACATCATGCACACGTATTA
>JAYTRW010000039.1:0-2265 GCA_043745985.1 Methylotenera sp. | reverse complement strand
AAGGAATGTGAGTTTAGATTCAACTATGGAGGCCCGAAACAACAACTGTTACTATTGAGGGAGTGGGATGAAATTTAATACTAATCTACTACAGCCCCAAAATCTTTACTGCTAATCTGACAAGATTATCAAAATCAGGGTCTGCATCAGTATCAAGAATTTTATATTTTTGAAGTGCTTCAAGCCTAGCTAGTTCTTCTGTATTTATAAATTCATTCATTGCTGATTCCACTTACAACGAGTTAAATATTCTTTGAATAATAACAGTAAAAAAATTACCAAATACTTTGGAATGCTCAGCTGTTATTAATTAGCTTCACCTTGGGCAAGCAAAAAGTTAATTTTAGAGATGATTACTAAATTATCACCAAGAGTCTTCATTGACATGTCCTCTAGCTTTAAAGCTTGGCTTACAGAATAAATACCCCTGAAATAAATAAATACCATAGCTCGCTAACACGTCTCTCTCTTGCTTTGTTTCAACTCCCTCAGCAATCACTTTGATATTTAGCTCTTCGCACATACGACATGTAGCCTTAACAATGGATTGTCTTGATTTGCTTTGATCAATATTACGGATAAGACCCATGTCAATTTTAATAAGGTCAGGTTGAAAATCAGCAATAAAGTTCAGTCCAGCATAGCCTGCACCAAAATCATCAAGTGCAGTCATAAATCCAAATTTTTTATACTCTGTGACAATGTTTAAAATATGACTTGAGTCTTCGATTAACTCTTGCTCAGTAAATTCAAAAATAATATTTTTAGTTGGAAAGTTATATTTTTTAGCCGCCTCTAAAGTGGTTCGGATGCACAGCTCAGGTCGATATACCGCATTTGGCATAAAGTTAATGGATAGCATCCCTTCTAAATTAACCTCAGAGGCGGTTTTTACCGCTTTAACACGGCATGCTTGATCAAACTTATAGGTGTTTTGGTTGTTGACTTGACTAAGTATCGATTGAGCACCTTCGCCATTGGGCCCTCTGACTAAAGCCTCGTGAGCAAAGATAGTCTTAGCGTTAATATTAACGATTGGTTGGAATGCATATTCAAAGTCAAAACCTAACTCAATGCCATTATTACAACCAGCACATGAGTGAGGTTTAGGTTGAGAGTTAATGGCGATAGTTTGCGTTGATTTGTGCATAGTAGACTTCAGTCAATAAGTGTAGATGATTAAATTAAATAAACTCAGAGATTTAATATGAAAAGTATAAAACTAGAAATATAAAATCTAATCATGGATTAGACATACATTTCTTGATTAAATCATTTAAGTAAGTAATTTTTTTCTTAACGGTGTCAACATTGCAGGACAATAATAACAAGTTCGCCATCTCTAGAGCTTTAACAGCACTGTTACTTTCGTATGGTATATAAAAATCGACCTAGAGATTTCTTCCTAAGTCGTATTTAATTGATGGTCATAACGAGAATCGAACCTGTTACAGGCGGATTTTCAATTGTAAAAATAATCATTTATTTATTGTGATAAGCTCGTTATCACTTTCCGTTAGGCGAGCCTCAAAAATTTTCTTTAATAATGGCGCCAGTGATGTCACTTTTAAGGCGCGTTTTAACAGTATGTCGTCGCCTTCATCTAATTTTTGCATGCCTAAGGTTATGCGAATATTAATGGCTTCTGGGTCGCGCTCTATCACTGTGATGTTGTCACCCGCGCCAATTTCACCTGTTTGAATAACACGCAAATAAAATCCACTTTTGCCGCTGCGTAAAAACTCATCCAAAATATCAGGGTGGCCAATTTTATGCCCAAATTTAAAGCATGGAATCCGCGGCATGGTTACCTGTACTACTGGGCCATTGTTGGTGTCACCAATTTGTAAAATATCGCCTATACAGATGTCTTCTTCAAATAGACCTGAAGTGGTGAGATTTTCGCCAAAAGTGCCATAAGTCAAGTCAGATAAATTCAGACGATTTTGCCAATAGTTATAATGCTCAAAAGGATAGCAGTAAACAGCTTGGTGTTCGCCGCCGTGCACGCTTAAATCAGCTTGACTATCACCCACCAGAGTCAATCTAGAAAGCCAAACGCGACCTTTTGCTGGGGTTTTGTTGATGGCTGTCAGCACTTGCAGGCCATCAATCTGCACTAATTTAGTTGGCGAAATATTTACAGATAGTATCTTCATAGTTAAATTATCCATAAAAATATATATAAAAATACGTGATTTGACGTAGACGCAGGTTCAGTTGTGCCTACTGCTTGCCAGCTTAGTGGCAAAGTTACAACATTAG
>JAYTRW010000038.1:0-2266 GCA_043745985.1 Methylotenera sp. | reverse complement strand
GCAGCTATTGGCTCAGGCGTAGTGCCTTGGGTAAATAGATTGCGGCGTTGTAGTAGCTCCGACTGCACCCCATCACGGCGTTCTGATAGCGCAGCTTTTTCAGCTTTATTAGCACCTCCATATAACTCAGGGAAGTATACCTTCATGTTGCTAATGATTTCTTGGGTACCTTTTTGGGTAGCTAATAGCCCATTCATTAAATCTAGCTTAGTCTGTTGCGGTGCTACCGTTGCGCTTGTTGGAGTTTGATTTACATAGTTGTTAGCATCAATCTCTTGATTCACAGTGTCTTGGGTAGGCACACTAGCTAGCCCTGCATAATCAGCCTCACGTGCTTGGGTTTGGTCTATGTTGTTTAATGCATCATCTGTAAACGTTTGACGTGCATTTATACCAGCCGCAGTTTGTTGTGCATCTACTGATACTTGGTGTCTTTTCTCAGTGTTAAGTCTAGCTAGCTCACTTTTGGCATAGGAACCCTCAGTACCACCAGCTACACTACCTACTACCCCACTAAGTAACCCAGCAGTAAGTCCTACATCTTTATACTCTTTCATAGCATCATCGCTAAGTAGTTCTAGCCCAGCTTGATGACGTTCTAATACTTGTTGCGCAATCTCAGTAGGTATTTCAGTTGCAGCATCACGTACCGCGCCCACCCCCACATTAGTTAATAGTGAGCGTTTAGAAGCTCTAATTAACTCTTCTTCTGCAGCTTTAATTGGTAATCCTACAAGTCGTTTAGCAAACCCACCTAGACCAATCCCGCCACTCGCCACATCAAGCATTGACTGTCCAACCCCAGCTCCTAATGCAGCAGTTCTATCAATTGGGGCATCAGGATGTTCATCAAGTTGGCGCGCTACATTAGAGCCAGTATACACGCCAAGCACACCTAAACCAGCACCTAATGCTGCACCCCCAATAGCACCTACTGCATTACCAACTACTGGAACTGCTGAACCTAATGCACCACCTGCCATAGCGCCAGTTCTACCACCAGCAATCATAGCTGCCATATAGGGAGCTGACTGACCTAAGTTATCAGCAACTACTCCTGGGATAGAGGCTAAGCCTGAGATAGGTCCCTCTTTAAATGCATCGCTTATATCTGATATCCCACGTGTTTTTACATTACGTGCTGCAAGAGTATCTTTGTCTGCGCTATATTGAGTCTTGATTTCTGCGTCATTAGAGAATGGTAAGTGCGCTGCACGAGATACGTCTTGACCTGCTTTAACAAAAGCTTCTTTAGCATTAGCTAGTAGTCCAGTTTTTTGAGATGGCTCGGTGTCGCTATTAAGTAGATGGAGCATTAACCCACGGTCATCAAACCCAGCTTCACGTGCTCCTTTAATATCATACCCATGCTTATTAGCTAAGTAATCAGCAATTTGTCCATAAGATGCCCCTGCTGATAATGCCCCTGCTAAATCAAATGCCATAGTTATTTAACCTTTTTATCGAATGCGCTCATGTTTAAACCTGCAGCCCCACTACCATTTTTAGAGATTTCAAAAGTAGTTCCACCTGATTTACTAGCTAGCGAATAAACATTATTTAGCCTAGCCTTAGCATCGTTATAGTCTGCTATCGCTTCAGGTGGTGGTGGTTGCCCTACCTTAGAATAGCTTTGTAGTATGGTAGCAGACTCTTTATACTGAGTACTTGCTGCAGATAGTTGAGATGAAAATACTAGATCCTTACTTGAAGCGGCACCAGCTGACACCCGTGCATTTGACTCTCTATCTGCTTGAGCAATCTTAGCATAATTCATTGCCATTTCTTGATTCAGCTTACTCTGATCAAAAGCTCTATCATATTGGGCTTTAGCTACTGCGTTTACACCTTCATTGTTTTTCATACCAATTTGGGTGGATGCATTAGCTTGCGCAAGGTCAACATTACGGTTATCTTTATCACGACTACTAAGCTCACCCACTTTATAGGCGCCTTTGGCTTGGCGTTCAGCAGAATTAACTTTAGCTTTTTCAATCATTAGTTTTTCAATGTCAGTATCTGCTGCTCTACGAGTAGCTACAGCTTGAGAGATAGCATCAGTACCTGAGCTTAACCCCTTAGCAATACCATCTGCCCAGTTAGTACCTGAAGCTAGCCCATAACCTGCTTTAGCAAGCGCTAACCATTTATCAGTGGATAGATTACTATCTGCTTTTGTTGTTTTGTCCGCTGACATTTTGTCAATCATTGCACCATACTCATCAGGACCATAAGCGTCTAAGTACTGCTTATCATAGTCTGACAT
>JAYTRW010000037.1:0-7203 GCA_043745985.1 Methylotenera sp. | reverse complement strand
CTTAGAAACTGAGCAAGAAGTTTTAGCTAAGTTAGAGTGCGTCTTGCAGGATACCTATATGGGTATGCGTCTTTATATTGCTGGTTCTGAAGACTTTATGTGGTCTGTAGCAAAGGTGGCAAATAAATTCGGTGTTGAAGATGCTGGCATGATGAAAGAACTGACAGGCACATTGGCAAGGCCAATTTATTGCGTACATTGCAAAGCGACAACGCATGGCGTTACAACCAATATTGGAAAATGTAGCGGCTGCGGCCGCATGCTTTTTGTACGTGATCACTTTTCTCGCCAGCTGGGAGCCTACATGGGCTTGATGATAGATGCTGAGTCACCAGGTGAATTACCAGAAATTGAGGAAATATATCCATGAGTATGATTGATGTAAAAGTTGCAGCTGTGGAGCAAGTCACGCCACTAGTTAAACATTTCACTTTTGTTAAAAAAGATGGGGCGCCATTTCCTGCATTTTCAGGTGGAAGCCATGTGGTTGTATCGATGAATGTCGGTGGAAGGGTGCATCGCAACCCGTATTCACTCATGGGTTCGCCAATAGATACTTGTGCTTACCATATTTCAGTACGCAAACAAGAGCAGTCTAGAGGCGGCTCAGTCTTTATGCACGAGAGTGTTGAGGTTGGCACCTTGCTACAAATCACTTATCCAGTCAACCTTTTCTCTTTGGCAAAAAAAGCTCATAAACATATCTTGATTGCAGGTGGAATTGGCATCACGCCATTCATGTCGCAGCTGGTTGATTTAAATCGGTTGAATTCAAATTTTGAGTTGCATTATGCATTTAGATCACCTGAACATGGTGCATTTGCAGCGCAATTAAAGGCAATTTGCAATGATAAGCTGCATTGTTATGCTGACAGCAAAGGTGAGCGTTTAGACCTGATTGCCTTACTAAGCAAGCAACCATTAGGAACCCATGTGTACGTTTGCGGACCAAATCCTATGGTAGTTGCTGTCATTGAGACCGCTAGAAATCTGGGTTGGCCTGAGAATCATATTCATAGCGAGCAGTTCCTTTCACCAGGTATTGGTGAGCCATTCAAAATTCAACTGGCGAAATCTAATATTGAAGTGCACGTGCCTGCGGAAATGAGCATGTTGGAAGCGATTGAAGCGGCTGGTGTCGAGGCTGATTACTTATGTCGAGGTGGCGTATGTGGTCGTTGTGAAGTCAATGTACTCGAATCAGATGGTGCGCTATTACATCACGATCATTTCTTAACTGATGCAGAAAAAGCTTCTGGTAAAAAGATTATGCCTTGCGTCTCTCGTGCTAGATGTGACCGATTGGTTTTAGATCTTTAGTACAAGAGAGTGATTTGATTAAGTGTTTAAAAACCACTTGATATTGAAAATATAAAATTAAGGTGAACAATATGGCATTAGCATTTAAACAAGAAACATTTCGCAATGACTATAAATACAGTAACTCTCCCAGTGCAATTAAACGTTTTCCATTTCCATTTGCAGAGGATCAGTATATGTACTCTGTCAATATTGAGCCTCATGTTAAAGGTAAGCCAGGAACACATACTGAATTTACGTTTGATGTAGATGAGCACTACGTTGGGGAATGTTTAGATAAGCTAATCACATTAGAGTCAGACCGTGGTAGATATAAAATATTGCCACACATGATGGATGCGCAATGGGATTTTGTTGAGCTGACCATGGATGCACTTTCAAATGATTATCCTGAACATTTTTCATTAAAAAAAGATGGCTTAAATTGGACATGGGAAAACAAACCGTTAAACATTAAGCAAAGCTTTGTATTTGGTGACGCTTCGACAATGCCCATGGATCCATTTGAATTTATGAGCCGACAAGTGCAAGGTGACTTTGTATTACTAGACCAACGCGATGAAACTTTATATGCAGATGGCGGTTTTGTGACTAGCCAAGCAGACTGGTCTTTAGCATTCGACGTGGGAATGTCATGGAAGGAGTGGCATGCGCCAGTGCCACGTGCGACAGAATTAGGTGTGATGGATAGAGCACTTAAATACTTACTCAATCTACAGTTAGGCAGCCCAGTACGTAGACTTAATTGGACAATGACAGTGAATCCACGTTTGGATACTTCGCCTGAAAACTACCCAATATGGGGTACCGACCGTAACACTGTTAATCCAGAAAATGTAGCAGACAAAGTGCATCTTCGTGTGGAGTTACAATCTTTATTTAGATTGCCACGCAGTAATGGGATTGTTTTCAGTATTCGTTGTTACTTGATGAGTTTAAAAGAGATTTCCAGTTATCCAAGATGGGCAAAGCGTTTACATCGTGTTCAAAAGACGATGCACCCAGATTTAATTGAATATAAGGGTATGACTAAATTTCACCCAATGATGGTTGAATGGCTTTCTAAGATTGATGACGGTTCGGCTATCGCTGTAGGAACTCAACCTGAGTAGTTTTATCGCTACTTTAGTCTTAATGAAGTAGCGATTTAACTCTATATTGTTGCTCTGGAATTTCGGTAATAAAACCTTCCAGAGCTAATAGTTCCCCCGTGCTAGAGAATATGCCTCGTCCGTATTCCTGTACAAGTTTGGTTTCACCTTTACGAGTGACAATGCGGTAGATAAGCTTAAACTTTTCACTTAGGCCAAGTTGCTGATTCACTGACTCCCATACATTAGCCCGATCATCTGGATGAATAATTAAATTGAAATTAAGGTTATTGCCGTTTAGAAAGTCTTGAGGATCATAACCAGTAAGGTCGATACAACCGTCGCTCACGTATTCAAACGTCCAAAAACGGTCATTTCTACCACGATAGACCAACGCTGGGATATGGCTTAATAATGAGTTAGATGCTCTACGGCTCGCTAACACGCTTGCCTCAGCTTCTTTATTGTTTTGAATGTTAGTCATGGTGCCGATGACGCTAGTTCTTTCACCAGCAGAAGTAGAAGTGGTTTTAGCGCGCATGACAATCCAGTTAGGAGAGCCGTGTACCGAGAGAAGGCGTGCTTCTAGAGTGCAGTTAGGTCTTTTTCCTTGTGTTAAGGAGTTGAGTCTAGCCTCTAGCATTGGTCTATCCTCAGGGTGGAAAAAATCCAAAAGCGATTTGTTAAGGCAGCCTTTAACTTTAAGCTCGAGTAAACTTTCCCAAGCGGGATTAAGGAAAATTATTTTACCTTCCGCGCTAAGCTGAAAAACGATTTCCTCGAGCCTGTCGATAATAAGATGGTAATTAAACTGAGATTCAAAATCATTAGTTAATGGACTACTTGCAGAAATAGGTGTGAATTGAAAGAGAGTAAGGCTGTTTTGACCATCTTCACGCATACGAGTGAGGCTAGCATTTGAAGGTAAGGTGGTGCCGTCGGCGCAAATTAATCGAATTTTTGTTGGGTCATTATTAGTCTTACCTGTTGTAGCCTCTGCATTGAGGTTAGCAAAGCTTTGGTGATCTGTGGGATGTATCAAGTTGGTAAAAGGCATACCGATAATTTGATCTGCCATATCGGCCATACCTAACATTTGCAGAAATGGTGTATTGATGAATTTAACGACATAACCATCTAACATGGCAGCAGGTGATGAGAGCGTGCTAGAAACCTCTCTACCCCATGCGGCTTCTTGATTTAGATTCTGATTGATACGTGATTTCTTTGAAGTAAATAGGGGCTGAATAACAATCACAAGTGCCGCAGAAAATATGGCAACCGCTGTTGAAATTAACATGACAACATGTAGTAAAAAAGGCCCTTGAATGTTGTACCATGAACCAAGTGTCACAAAGAAAATAATACCAATGATTAGCGTGGAAAAAATAAATATACTCATGACGTTATGCCCAATTTTCAAGCTGCAATATGACAGTATTAGAGTATAAAAAGAACCAGAGTAAATATGCAAAATATTTTGAATATTCTTAAATTAATACGCAAATTTGTGATTAAACATAAGCTTTATGCAAATTTACATGCATTAGTGGTTTCTATGGTCTTAACGGTATTGTTGATGCAAGCTGGATCATTATTTTTGTTTGACTATATTCCAGATCACCTTTCCGTTATTCACCGTGCCTATCAGGATCAATCTACTTGGAAACTAGGAGTAAACCAACTGGAAAGTAATTTTTATCGCAAAGAAGAAGTCTTTAATCGACTAAATGAAAGTCAAAGTGAGTTTGAAGATGTTTTATATTCATGGGCTAAAAATCAAAAAGATACAAAGTTAGATATTGCATACAATAAATTACTATCGGCGCGAAAAGATTTTGCAAATGCAAGAGTACATGGGGATGCAAAAGAAATATTGGTTGATAAAGGGCAGGGCGTTATTAAGGCCTACGACGACTTTGTTTCTGCTGCTGAAAAAGATATTGTTATCAAGCAGTCTTTGGTTTCCTTACTTCAATTGGTTTGCTTGGTGCTGGTATTTTGCATAGGTGCATGCATTATGTTGATGTCATGGAGTATTCTGGTCAATCGACTTGGAAAAATCATTGCCTCTGTTCCCAATGATTTAATCTTAAGTGAGGGTAACAAGCAGTTTGATGATGAGTTTGAGTTGCTTGAAAAATTGTCTGCTGCAATGGCTGCACGCCTTGAAGGTATTCAGGTGGAGACTAAGTGGATCAATAAAACCAGCACTGAAAAAATGCGGAAAATGATTCTTTCGCAGGATTTCTTGTTAAAACTAACTAAGTTGATTGGCACCTCTGGACTGAGCGAGCTTACAATCAAAAAGACGCTTTATTCACTAGAACGCACCTTGGGCGTTAGTAATGCGGCACTGGTTTTTAGTGAAAAAGGATCGAGAATCTCAGCACAACGCGCGTTATTTTCTAGCTATTGGCCGCTGACTTTTGATGAGAGTATGTTTGACGAAAGTAACAATCAGACTTTAGTAAATCATGAAACCAAGCTAATTAAAGGTGAATGCGTGCAATGCGTCACTATTCCTTTACCAAGTCACAATGGCTGGTTGGGGATATTGTTATTGGAGACAGAAGCTAATCATTATTTTGAGGATACTGAGCTGCAGTTGTTTGAAGTAACTGCTCAGATGTTGGCTTTATCTATGGGCTTCCAAGCCAAAGAGCAGGAAAGTCGCCGTGTGGCATTGCTGGAAGAGCGTGCAGTGATTGCTAGAGAATTACATGATTCACTAGCACAGTCATTGTCATATATGAAGTTTCAAATTGCTCGTTTGCAGACTAATTTTAGTGCACAGTTGATAGAGTCTGGCGCCGATACTATCGTCAATGATATGCGTGAAGGCTTAGATAACGCCTATCGGGAATTACGAGAGTTACTGACGACGTTCAGGGTGCAAATGGATGTTCGGGGGCTTGATCATGTTCTGGAAGAGGCGATTGAGGAATTCTCACTCCGGTCTAGCTTGAATATTACACTTGATAATCGTTTGCAAGAGTGTCGGCTAAGTGTCAATGAAGAGTTTCATTTACTGCATGTAGTTCGAGAAGCATTATCAAACATTGTGCGACACTCAGGCGCAGAAAAAGTCACCATTGCACTCGTCTTACAGTCTTCTGGAGACGTAATAGTAACAATTGATGATGATGGTAACGGCGTAGCGTTTGACAAGACTAAACCGCATCACTACGGCTTGGCGATTATGACAGAGCGTGCGCACTGCCTAGGTGGAAAAATTGATATTCTCCCCAGACGCCTTGGTGGGACACGTGTCAGGCTGTTATTTCATCCCAAATAGCTATAAACACTGAGGATTAGTAATTAATTAAGGCGTAAATAAAAATGAATTTAGACAAAAGTGAACATAAATAAGTGGAGAGCAATATGACCAAACCTACCTCTGTCATTATTATCGATGATCATGCTTTATTTCGCAGAGGCGTCAGTCAAATGATCTCTACAGATCTAGAATTTGTAGTGATTGGTGAAGCTGCTTCTGGCGCAGAGGGCTTGTTGTTAGTAGAGCAGATGAAACCAGATTTAGTGCTAATTGATTTGAACATGAAAGGCATGAATGGCATTGAAACGCTCTCACGTATTAAAGAAGCGAAGCTAGAGTCAAAATGTATTGTGCTAACTGTATCAGATGCTGAGGCGGACTTACTCGAGGCTTTACGTGCCGGTGCTGATGGCTACCTATTAAAAGACATGGAACCAGAAGATCTTTGTGATAGCTTAAAGAAGGCAATGTCAGGTGTCACAGTTTTACATGAAAGTCTTACCGAGATTCTTAAAAACGCACTAATCAGCCCCTCTTTAAGCAGAAGTGAAGAAGAGGTTTTGTTGACTGAGCGTGAAAGGGAAATACTCGAATGTTTGGCAAATGGCTTGAATAATAAGACCATCGCACGGTCTTTGGGCATTAGTGATACCACCGTCAAGGTACACATCAAGCATTTATTAAGTAAGTTAAAATTAACAAGTCGGCTAGAAGCAGCCGTTTGGGCGCATCGGAAAAAATAGGCTCATTCAGCAGGACCTTAATCAATTGAAAAACCTTGATCATCAACACGAAATTTGTGAGGCAAGAAAACGCTACAACGACGCTATTTTGCGTCGAGATGTGGATGCAATTTGCACGCTCTTTACCTCAGACTATTTTGTAATGACTGGCCGTGGTGTTCAATCACAAGGAGTACAGGAGCAGCATCGTCGTTGGTCAGAGGCGTTTAGCGCTGACCCTATAGTTTGTTATAGAAGAAGAACTAAAAAATTAAGTGTTAGTAAGAAATTTGCATGCGCTGAAGAGCTTGGAAACTGGGCTGGTAAGTACTCTCTAAATCAAAGTATTATTTTGGTCGCAGGAGTTTATTCTGCAAAATGGCAATTGCAGAATGGTGGTCAATGGTTAATTCAAACGGAAGTTTTCACTACTTTAAAATCGTTTATCGCTAAGACTTAACGATTCAATCACATACTTTCAATTGCGCTTAACAGTATTCGCTGAAGTTACATAAGACAATCGAAAGTCTCTCGGGCTTGCCAATCAAGGTTTTCTCATGCCATAGTGATAGATATACACACAGATAGGTTGTAAGTAATGTTAGCAATTATTGGCGGTACAGGTTTAACTCAGTTAGATAATTTAGAAATCACAAGACGTTTGATTGTACGCACACCCTATGGCGAGCCTTCTCAGCCACTTATATTTGGTAAAATAGAAGGTCGTGAAGTGGTGTTTTTAGCGCGCCATGGTAACGGACACACCATTCCTCCGCATGAAGTTAATTAT
>JAYTRW010000036.1:0-20873 GCA_043745985.1 Methylotenera sp. | reverse complement strand
AGTGATAATGGTGTAGGAATTAAGTCTAGTGATACCTTAAAATCAAATTCATTTGGATTGCGTGGTATGCGTGAGCGCGTGACTGCCTTGCACGGTACATTTGCAGTGCAGCAATCTAATAAGCAAGGCACGGTAATTACGATTAAGTTACCGGTTGAATAGTTGCAAAATCACGCCAAATCTTTATCCTAAAAATTAGGATAAGAATTTATATAAGTTCAATTTTCGTCACACTGATGATAAATTTCGTCACTTTGTTGAAATTTCGTTCAGATTTCGACAATATCCTCTACAGCTACCTTTGCACTTGAAAGTACATTATTTTAAAGTTGTATATCTGCTTTCAAGCAAACTCACAAAGTCTTTAAATTTAGATATTAACTGTAAGATCTTTGTGGCACTGAGCGTTGTAAATAAATGTTAATTTATTTTTTCAAATAAGCCCCAGTACTTTCTCTATATTTAGATTAAAAGCTCTGTTTTTAAAGTTGATAACAGCTTGCGTTATTCTGACATTAATCTGCAATTTCAGTTTAAATATCCCAAATTATTAGCTGGCACGCAGTTTGCTTATATGTAACTACATAGGTGACTTAGAACTTGTTTAGCGTTAAGACCTATCATTACCACTTAATACTTGCCTGGATATCAGCATGACAAAAAGTAATAAAATCAAAGTAATCATTGCAGACGATCATGCCATTTTAAGAGCAGGGCTTAAGCAGATTTTGGCTGAAACAGATGATATTGAGGTGATTTCAGAAGCGGAGAATGCTGCTGAGGCAATCAAGCTAGGTTGCATGCCTGAAGCAGATGTTATTTTGATGGATATTGCCATGCCAGATCGTAGTGGTATGGATGCGTTGAAGTATATCAAACATGTCAATCATCATATAGCAGTGTTGATGCTATCGATGTATAAAGAAGATCAATATGCAGTACGTGCTTTAAAGTCAGGTGCTGCGGGTTATGTATGTAAGCAAACGGCTTCATCAGAACTGGTGAATGCTATTCGTATTGTTGCTAAAGGCAAAAAATACATCTCATCAGAAGTTGCAGAGATTCTGGCTAATCAGGTTGGCATGGAAACTGAAAAAGCGCCGCATGAAAGCCTTTCAGATCGCGAATTTCAAACCATGACATTGATAGCATCAGGTTTTTCAGTGGGTGAGATTGCCGAGAAACTGGCTTTATCGGTAAAAACTATCAGTATGTATCGTACACGTATGCTTGAGAAATTGAATTTGCGCCACAATGCTGAATTAACACACTACGCGATTAAAAATCATTTGGTTGATTAGTGCAAATGGATCAGCTCGACTGGTTCGCTTAGTTATCTAAATTAGTAATCTAAATAGGTTTCATCTAAATACGCTATGGTATTTCTTACTATGCCAACGCCAGCTTAACATGTGCATTGACACAATCAATCTAAAGCTGCCGCACAGCAGTGATTGGCTAAAGCTAATTTAGCTTACTTTTATTCCTCTATTTCACACATCTATCACTCCTTTATTTTAGCTAATGTTCGTTGTCGCACAGAACGTCAGGCAGTGCATAGGTATATTCAATTACAAAGCAGCTTTAATTTAAGTTTGCTAATGATTCGATAGTTAATCTAGGAGCATAAGTGTGATGAAAATAGTTAAATCTTTACTTACTGGTTTAATCGGCGTCATGGCAATATTTGCAATCACAAATACAGTCTATGCCGATGAAATGAATACAGAACAGCCTACATACATGAATGGCGGTATAGGTCAGGAAGAAGCTGATGACATGCGCCTGCATGCTGGGGATTATAATTTACGTTTGTATTTTTCAGAATCTAAACTGGGACGATCAATCTCTGATGTGGCGGTGACAATTACCGATAAAAAAGGCAACATCAAATTAGAGGTTGCGGATGCTGGACCTATGCTATTTGTGCATATGGATAATGGTATTTACAAAATTATCAGCCAACACAATGGTGTTTTTTTCACCAAAACCGTTAAAGTTGTAAGCCATAAAGGCGTTAATGTACGTCTTAACTGGAAGAGTTCTGAAACTGATGCTACGGATGAAATCTAGTGTGAGCTAGGCCGAGTAATTAAATCGCATCAAATAGTACAAGCTCGACTTTTTTAAATTAAATACATGCTGATACGGATTAAAGGTGTATAACAGTATGAAGAGATTTTGCTCGCTCTTTAAACCGCTTAGTCATTCTACCCACAGTTAAATCTGTTCAGTGTAATATTTCAAAACGAGAGTCGGTCATGTATAAAAGAGATTTCCCTCTGTCTTTAGCCGCCCAATGCTAACTACAAGCGTTCTATCAAAAATCAATCAGTATCAATTTTTTTTATTATTGGTAGTAATTGCACTAGCTTTTGTTTACTTAATCTATCGACAATCACAGCAAAAACTCAGAAATTTAGTCCATTTAGAAACTCAGCACTTACTTGAGATTCAAGAAAGTACGAATAAGCAACTTCGGCAATTGAATGCTACGCTACAAGATAGCGAAGAAAAGCTTACGGTTACCCTCAACTCGATTGGCGACGCCGTTATCACTACGGATGCTGATGCACGCGTCACCTTATTGAATCCACTTGCAGAAAAGCTTACAGGTTGGACCTTAGCTGAAGCCGCTGGGCGACCGATAGGCGAAATTTTTCCAATTATTAATAAAGAAACGCGTGTGGCAGCGACTATTCCAGTCATGGAAACCTTAGCACACGGCACGATACAGGGTCTGGCTAACCACACTGTATTGATTGCACGCGATGGTAGTGAGTGTGATATTGCAGATAGCTGCGCACCAATTCGAGACCGCGAAGGTCAAGTAGTTGGTACAGTATTGGTATTTCGCAATGTGAGTGAAGAGTATGCTGTTCAGCAAGCCTTGCGCGACAACACGGCGCTTATACAGACTATTTTAAATACTGTTGCCGACGGCATTATTACGCTACACGCGAGTAATGGCACCATTGAAACTGTTAACCCTAGAGCTCAAAAAATGTTTGGTTTTAGCGCGATAGAACTCGCAGGTTTGAATTTCAGTGTGCTGATTCCCGAACTTGATCAAGAACAACGCAATAGCTCACTTAAACATTACAGCCCTAGTGATGAAGCGCGCGCGGTTGGTTTAGGTCGTGAAGTCATTGGCTGGCGCAAAGATAACAAACCGTTTCCATTAGAAATTGCCGTCAGTGAGATGTGGCTTGGTGGTGAGCGCTACTTTACTTGTATCTTGCGAGACATTAGTGCGCGTAGGATAGCGGAGGAGGCTCTGCTGAAGGCTGGCGCATTGCAAAGCGCCATTTTTAACAGTGAAAACTTCTCTAGCATTGCGACCGATGCCAAAGGTGTGATTCAGATTTTTAACGTAGGTGCCGAGCGCATGCTGGGTTATGCCGCCGATGAAGTCATGAATAAGATCACGCCAGCCGAGATTTCAGACCCTGAAGAAGTGATTGCGCGTGCTAAAACATTGAGTATTGAGCTGGCAACGGCAATTACACCAGGGTTTGAGGCGCTAGTGTTTAAGGCTTCGCGTGGTATTGAGGATATTTACGAACTGACCTATATTCGTAAGGATGGCAGCCGTTTTCCCGCGGTGGTGTCAGTGACCGCATTGCGTGATGCACAAAGTGCCATTATTGGTTATTTACTCATCGGCACGGATAACACGGCACGTAAACAGATTGAAGCCGAACGAACAGCGCTAAATGAAGCGCTGCAGCTGAAAAATGTAGAACTTGAACGCGCTACTTTTGTGGCAGAAAAAGCCAATTTAGCCAAGTCCGATTTTCTATCAAGCATGAGCCATGAGTTGCGTACACCACTAGGTGCCATACTTGGTTTTGCACAGTTAATAGAATCAGGCACGCCAGCACCGACTACTTCACAGAAAAAAAGCATCGATCAGATTCTGAAAGCAGGTTGGTATTTGCTGGAGTTAATTAACGAAGTGCTAGATCTAGCGCTGATTGAATCTGGCAAGTTGGCACTTTCATTAGAGCCAGTATTGCTCGCTGATGTCATGCATGAATGTGAAGCCATGATAGAGCCGCAGGCACAAAGCCGAGATATTAAAGTCATATTTACGCGCCGTGAGTTTCCCTATTGGGTGAAATGTGATCGTACACGGGTTAAGCAAATCGTCATTAATTTGCTTTCTAACGCCATTAAATACAATAAGATAAATGGCACTGTAACAGTAGAATGCAGCATAACGCCTTATGATACTGTGCGCATCAGCGTGCAAGATACTGGTGCAGGCCTGACGAGCGAAGAGCTTACACAGCTTTTCCAGCCATTCAATCGACTGGGTCAGAATGCTGAAGAAGAGGGTACGGGCATTGGTTTGGTGGTGTGCAAGCGCTTGATTGATTTAATGAAAGGTAAGATTGGCGTAGAAAGTGTTGTCGGTGAAGGTAGCACGTTTTGGATTGAGCTAGAACAAACCAGTCAATCAGAGCTAGATACTCAATATCAGCTGAAACTGCCAACACCGCAACAGCCTCATCGCGATGGACTGTTGTATAAGTTACTTTACGTAGAAGACAACCCAGCAAACCTCATGTTGGTTGAAGACATCATTGCACGACGATCTGATATTCGTTTATTTAGCGCAAACAATGCCATTCATGGTATTAAGCTGGCTCGAGAGGAGTTGCCAGATGTGATTTTAATGGATATTAACTTGCCAGGCTTTAGTGGATTTGATGCCTTTGAGATGCTCTCGGATGACCCGCTTACCTCACATATTCCAGTGGTCGCACTGAGTGCTAATGCCATGCCACGTGATATTGAAAAGGGCCTGGATGCTGGATTTTTCCGCTATCTTACCAAGCCGATTAAAGTGAAAGAATTCATGGAAACAATGGATTTAGCAATGAATTTTGCAAAAACAAAGCAAGCGTTATTATGAAAGCCGTAAGTGAAAAGGGATGTGTATGATGATTATTGAACGAGAAATTCTTGATGCCAATATTCTGATTGTGGATGATCAGGAAGCCAATATTAGCCTGCTAGAGCAGCTGCTCGAAGAAACGGGCTACACCTCGGTAACCTCTACCAAAAATCCTGAAAAGGTATTTGAGATGCACCGTCTAAACCGCTACGACCTAATTTTACTCGACTTGCAAATGCCTGTCATGGATGGATTTGAAGTCATGAAAGCGCTCAAAGTCAATCATGAGGATGCTTACCTGCCTGTGCTAGTGCTTACCGCGCAGCCTAATCATAAGTTGCGCGCTTTGCAAGCGGGAGCAAAGGATTTTGTCAGCAAGCCATTTGATTTGGTAGAAGTAAAAACGCGTATTCATAACATGCTTGAAGTGCGTCTGCTATACAAAAAGCTTGAGAATTACAACAAGGTACTTGAGCAAACCGTGCTAGAACGCACTGCTGAACTACGTGAAAGCGAAGCGCGCTATCGCAGCCTGACCGAGTTGGCCTCAGACTGGTATTGGGAGCAGGATGAAAATATGAACTTTACCAAGATTTATGGACCAGTGAGCGATATGCTGGGTATTAAGACTAGCACTTCAATAGGTAAAATTCATATTGAAGAATTTGCTGATGAATCCAGCGCCACCCAATCAACGGGTTGGGATGAAACTGAGCGCAAAAACTTGCAGGCAATCATTGCCGCTCGACAACCATTTTTAGATTTTGTTTTTCACCGCAATGATATAGATGGCATGCAAAAAAGCTTTCAGGTGAGTGGCGAGCCTATGTTTGACGGACACTGCCGATTCGTTGGCTACCGTGGCATTGGTGTAGAATTGGTAGGGGCAATTCATTCAAAAAATGAGGCTAACTAAACATGTCTATAGTTGATTATCAAAAGAAACAAACTAGCGAGTCGCCGCCGTGCGAATACAATACCAGCCAAAATCATCTGCTTGCAGCGCTACCTAATGCTGAGTTTGAATTGTTTGCGCCACATTTAGAACTCGTTACTATGCCGCTAGGTGAAATGATTTATGAACCTAGTATGCAGTTGCAGCATGCCTATTTTCCAACCACATCTATTGTGTCGCTACATTATGTGATGGAATCTGGCTCATCAGCTGAATCGGCTGGTGTGGGTAATGAAGGGATGGTGGGTGTATCGCTGTTTATGGGTGGTGAGACCACCTCAAGTTCAGCCGTCGTACAGACAGCAGGTCAGGCTTACCGACTTGAACGTCGTATATTGAAGCGCGAGTTTGATCGAGGCGGCCTGTTGCAAAAGCTATTATTGCGTTACACCCAAGCATTAATGACACAAATGTCACAAACCGCAGCATGTAATCGACATCATTCGGTTGAGCAGCAGCTATGTCGCTGGCTTTTGCTTACCTTAGACCGCATGCCAACGAACGATTTGGTGATTACCCAAGAATGGGTGGCTGGCATGCTAGGCGTACGCCGTGAAGGCATTACCGAGGCAGCAGGCAATTTGCAGCGTGCAGGCCTTATCAATTATCGTCGTGGTCATATTTCTGTACTCGATAGAGTCGGGCTAGAAAAACGTGTTTGTGAGTGTTACGCTGTTGTTAAAACAGAAATGAGTCGCTTACTGCCCGATGATACTCAGTATCGACAGAGGGCATGATCTTTTCAAGAAACTCTATTTTTTAGTCAATCTAAAGTTAATATTTTAGACTCAGCTATTAAAGGCAAAATGTGATGAGCGAATCGGAATCTAGCCATTTAAATCGAGTTGATGGAGAGTCCATTAAAGCACATGGGTGTTGTTCTTCGAGTACAACTAAAATCAACGCGCTGCAGACAAATCAACCTTTAATAGACCCTGTGTGCGGAATGACAGTCACTGCAGACTCTCCGCATGTCTTGCAACACGAAGGTCAGCTAGTTTATTTTTGTAACGCTGCTTGTAAAGCGAAATTTGCAGCCAACCCAGCCAAGTATATAGTCAATGCTAAACTGCCATCGGCAGAAATGAATGATGAGCAACTAGCTGGCATCGATAACGTTCATGTGATTTATACCTGCCCAATGCACCCAGAGGTGAGACAAGACCACCAAGGTAGCTGCCCCAAGTGTGGCATGGCGCTGGAGCCAGAAATGCCAACTGTTGATGATGGCGAGAATCCAGAGTTAACAGATTTCAAAAGACGATTTATCTGGACCTTACCACTGACCATCATGGTTACTTTTCTAGCAATGGTTGGTCATCGTTTACAGTGGTTTGAAATGGCAACGCAAAGTTGGATTGAAATGTTGCTAACGCTTCCAATCGTTTTATGGGCCGGCTGGCCGTTCTTTCAGCGTGGAGTGCAATCGATTATTAATCGCAGCCCTAATATGTGGACATTGATAGGTCTTGGTACCTCTGCTGCCTTTATCTATAGCGTAGTTGCGACATTAGCCCCCAATATTTTTCCAATATCATTTATGAGTATGGGGCGTGTGTCTGTGTATTTTGAAGCTTCAGCCGTTATTATTTCGCTAACGTTGCTAGGGCAGATTTTAGAGCTTAAAGCACGTTCTCAGACCTCAGCTGCAATCAAATCTTTACTTGGATTGGCTCCAAAGACAGCTAGACGAATTAACGCCGATGGTAGTGAGGAAGACATAGCGCTTACTCATGTTCATGTCGGTGACACTTTGCGTGTGCGCCCAGGTGAAAAGGTACCAGTCGATGGCGTTGTCCTAGAAGGCGGCAGTGCAGTGGATGAGTCCATGCTGACAGGGGAGCCGCTGCCAGTGACCAAACGTATCGGCGATAAACTGATTGGCGCGACAATGAATACTACTGGTGCGATTGTGATGCGCACTGAAAAAGTGGGCTCGCAAACGGTGTTAGCCAGTATCGTACAAATGGTCGTTCAAGCACAGCGCTCTAGAGCGCCAATGCAACGTATGGCAGACCAAGTGGCAGGTTATTTTGTGATTGTCGTTGTGAGCGTTTCAATCCTTACTTTCTTCGGCTGGGGATTATTTGGGCCACAAGTCAACAGCGCTTCCAGTTGGGTGTATGGTCTTATCAATGCTGTCGCAGTACTCATTATTGCTTGTCCTTGTGCATTAGGTCTCGCTACACCCATGTCTATCATGGTCGCCACAGGCAAGGCTGCAACACAAGGGATACTTTTTCGTGATGCTGCAGCTATTGAAAATTTTCGTAAAGTTGATACCTTGATTGTTGATAAAACTGGCACATTAACCGAAGGTAAACCCAGATTCGACAGTGTTGTAGCGTGTAATGGTTATACTGAAGACCAAGTGCTACATCTTGCTGCGAACTTAGATCAAGGCAGCGAGCATCCGCTGGCTGACGCAATTGTGCAGGCAGCGATTGAACGTAAATTTGATCTCATGAAGGTTGAGAATTTTGAGTCCATTACGGGAATTGGCGTTACTGGAAGCGTGGATGGCAAGCAGTTAGCGTTAGGAAATGATGCGCTGATGGTTCAATTGAATGTGGATGTTGAGTCGTTAAAAGCCACCGCAGAGGCCTTGCGTAGCGTTGGTACAAGTGTGATGTTTTTGGCCATTAATGAGCAAGTAGCGGGTTTGCTAGCCGTGTCTGATCCCATTAAAGCAAATACGCAAGATGCATTAACCACGCTGAGATCGGCAGGGATTCGCGTCATAATGGCAACAGGTGATGGGCTAACCACCGCGCGAGCGGTTGCAGCGACATTAGGCATCACTGAAGTGTACGGTGAAGTTAAACCTGCCGATAAACTGGCATTGGTGGCCAAATTACAAGATGAAGGTCGCGTTGTGGCAATGGCGGGTGACGGCATCAATGATGCACCAGCCTTAGCCAAAGCGCATATTGGTATTGCAATGGGTACTGGCACTGATGTGGCGATGAACAGCGCCCAAGTGACTCTGGTGAAAGGTGATCTGCGCGGCATCGCTCAAGCAAGAGTAATCTCAGAACAGACAATTGCTAATATGAAGCAAAATCTAGGTTTTGCCTTTGTTTATAATTCGCTGGGTGTGCCGTTAGCTGCAGGAGTGCTCTACCCGTTTACAGGCTGGTTACTTTCGCCAATGATTGCGGCACTGGCCATGAGTTTAAGTTCAGTCTCGGTGATCACTAATGCGCTACGACTAAGAAAATCTTAGGTCATGATTGAAAAGTGATACTAACCAACTAATCCAGTTGCCAGCGTATCCAACTGAATAATATATTTCCGTTACCTTCGCCGCCAGGAATATAGGTAGATTGCAACGCTAGTTTTTTATAATCAACCGAAAATAATGGTGCAATGATGGGAATAGGGATGTAGTGCATATCTGCACGCATGGTTAGCCCGACTGTGTAGCCAAGGCCTAAACGGACATCAGCAACAGGCCGCCAAGTTTTTTGAAAACCATACCCAGCAACGGGTTCAGTCTCGTAGTTAGAGTCTTGAAACACCATGCCATATAAGGCATGCCAATCACCATCTTCATCGAAACGATATTTACCAATACCTAGGCCCCAGGGGCGTTCGTTATATTCGTCAATTTTTTCTTGGGTGTAGTAACTGCGGTTATGCCATGTGTTAATGGGAACATACAGCTCATAATCTTGTGATTGCCATGTTTTAGACAACGAATCTTGCGTGCGTGACCATATACTAGGTTTTGCAGCATCTTCTGCAAACGCGCTAGTTGATATGATGGTTAAAGCGACGAACGTGATAAACCTAAATTTCAATTTTACTCCAATGTTAATTTTTGCAATGTTAATGCGTTAACCGTTTTATTCTTAGGGTTGCTATTTTAGGGGGGGACTATTTTACCGCTTTTTAGCATTTGCGGTGACACGCCACACTATATTTCCTACATCATCAGCCACCAGCAAGGCACCGCGCTTATCTAGGGCAACGCCAACAGGGCGACCATAAGCCTTGCCTGTTTCACTTAAAAAGCCTGTTAATACGTTTAACGGTAAGCCTATTGGTTTTCCGTCTTTAAAAGGTACAAATATGACTTGGTAGCCGCTGAAAGGTTTCCGATTCCAAGAGCCATGCTGACCAATAAACATGCCATTGCTAAAACGCTCAGGCAAGCTGGTTCCAGATGAAGAGGCCAAACCAAGCGAGGCCGTATGTGCACCCAAGGCGTAATCTGGCACGATGGCTTTAGCAACCAGTGCTGGCTGCTGAGGTTTTACACGTTCATCTACATGCTGCCCATAATAGCTATATGGCCAGCCGTAAAAGCCGCCATCTTGTACTGAAGTTAAATAATCAGGCACTAAGTCATTTCCTAGCTCATCGCGCTCGTTTACGACGGTCCATAGTTTGTTGCTTGTAGGCCCCCATGCTAACCCGTTTGGATTGCGTAAACCTGAAGCAAATATACGATGCGCACCAGTTTTGATGTTAACTTCCCAAATGGCAGCTCTATCTGTTTCAGCTTCCATGCCATTTTCAGCTACGTTGCTGTTTGAGCCAATCGTCACGTACAACTTAGTACCATCAGCACTCGCGATGATATTTTTAGTCCAATGGTGATTGAGTAAACCTGCTGGAAGATCAGTCAATTTAGTGCCTAGGGCGCTAATCTGCAAATCGCCGCTAGCGTAAGGGAATATTATGATTGCGTTAGAATTGGCAATATATAGCTTATTGCCAATAAGTGCCATGCCGAAAGGTGCGTTTAAATCCTCTAGCAATACAGAGCGAACATCCGCTACGCCATCACCATCAGTATCTCGTAACAGGGTAATTTGATTAGCGCTAGATACACCAGCACCAGCGTGCTTCATTACCATGCCCTTTATTTTTTCTTTAATACCCTTATTGTCATCGGGCTTTGCTGGCGCATTAGTCTCGGCAACTAGTACATCGCCATTTGGCAAAACATAAAGCCAACGTGGATGATCTAAATCACGTGCGAATGATTTTACAGTTAAATCAGCTGCCGCGATTGGATTTTTGCCAGTTTGCCAACCTACAGCAGGCGCGATGTTGATTGTTGGTATTAATGATTGGCTCGGCGCTGGTAAATCAGGATTTGTGCCCACACCTGAAGATGTTGAGCTTTTAACTGTTGCACTGCATGCTAGCAGTGCAACAAATGGTAAGCAAATCAGCAGGGTTCTTAAACGCTGCTGATTTACTCTGAGCTGATATTTAAAATTACATTTTAAAACGCGCATGGAATCTGAATCACTATATTTTGCCTAGTAATACTAACACAATCAAAATAATGACGATTAAACCAAGCCCACCACTTGGGCCATAGCCCCAGTTTTTGCTGTGGGACCAGCTCGGAATGGCGCCTATGAGCATTAAAATTAAAATAATTAACAATATGGTACCTAATGACATTGTGTACTCCTAAATAGCTAGTTGTTAAAATCAGTTTGCTGGGGCTGGTTCTGCAGGGGGCGTAATAATGACTGTAGTGTCGCCAGACTTGCCAGTTTCACCAGCTTTACCTGTGTCGCCTTGAACTCCTTCATTACCTTGCACACCAGGTTTGCCAGCTGGACCAGCAGGACCAGGCACTACAACAGTTTCTGGTGGAACATTGACTACCACTGGCGTCTTATCGCAAGCGCTAAGCAGTAATGTGGCAACCAGAGCGGTCATTAATATTGAACTATTCATCATGTATCCTTTTAGTTTAAAAGTTGTGGCTACGAATTGTAGCCATCATGTAGGCTAAGGTATCTAGCTTTAGTATTTCCATTGCAAAATCAGAATAACTTGCAATGGTGAATAGTTCTGTACGTTGTCACACAGAGGACTGTAAATGATGAAATTAGCCGTCACATTAATGATCAGGCTTCGATTTGCAGCGAGTGAAATTAAAGTTAAAAAGCGGTCAAGGCTTACCCAGCCCATAGCGCTTTAGCATTTGAGAGCGTTAACTCTAGAATGTTAATCTAATTCTTATATTTGCCAACCATATCACCAACTGCAGCGCAGTGCGCCTAATAATCCGCCATCTGTAAGTACAACGTCCGTTACTGCAGCAATTGCGGTATTTTTATGGCGTGTAGACATTCCGTTACAAACAATTAATATTTAGTTTTACATGTTACCCATAAGCGATGCTAAATCTTCGGCATGCTCTTCTTCCATTGCTAGAATTTCTTTTAGCAATTTTTGTGTGGTTGGATCAGCATCTGCCAAATATGCAATCATTTCACGGTAGCTTTCAATAGCAATCCGTTCGGCGATTAAATCTTCTTTAATCATGGCGTTGAGTGTGTCACCCAGTACGTATTCAGCATGGCTACGCTCACTTAAACCATCGGGTGAAAAATCTGGTTCGCCGCCTAGTTCGGTAATGCGCTTGGCTAAGAGATCAGCATGTGACATTTCTTCATTGGCATGTTGCAAAAACTCAGCTTTGACCGATTCTGAATTAATGCCTTTTGCCATAAAGTAGTGGCGTTTGTAGCGTAATACGCAGACTAGCTCAGTAGCAAGGGCCTCATTCAGTAGCTTAATAACGACTTTTCTATCAGCGGCATAGCCTGAGGTCACCGCACCTTCTTCAATATCTTTGCGCGCACGTGCTCGTAAGATTTTAATGTCGGATAGCATGGTTAAATCAGCTGCAGGGTTTACAAAATTTTCATTGATGGATAATTGTGTCATTTTAATCACTTTCTAAAAATTGAGTGAAATGCTCATAAAATTTACATTGTTCACTTTAAATTAAACGTGTTTTCTTAAGAGCTGGTGCAAGCTCATCCATCACGGGCATGGTATTGATGCTTGATTTAATATTTTTTTGACGCTCTAATTTAGCCGTATTGGCACTAGGCTTTGACTCATGCTTAGCGCCAGCAAGGAGTTTACGTTGGGCATCAAGTTCTAATTTAGAGGTATTTCGAATCAACTCTGCGTCAGCAATGCACTGATCAAATGCAGTGCTAGTAACGTTATCGCAACGCGATTTAGCAGTAGTAAACTCATCTGCAATATTGTTCGCTAAAAATCGGTATTCAGTATCCGTCATACTTTTTGCTGTTGCTAGGGTGCTGAAGGTTAAGCCTACAGCGATTACCACCGCGACAAGGCAAAGCGCTAAATTGACCTTATGTTCGATGGCTTTAAAAGTAGGATCGCTCATGGCTAATGACCTTTAGTATCTTTAGTCGTTTCTTTAGCAAGATATTCGTTATCTTTTTGCATGTTTTGCCATTCAGTCAGTTCTTTTTCGACTTCATCCATGGCCTTACCGTACACTTCTTGAATCTTGCCAGCCAGTTGCTCTCGTTTGCCTGCAATCACGTCAATCTGATCATCAGTCAATTTGCCCCATTGTTCTTTAACATTACCTTTTAATTGCTTCCAATTGCCTTCAATTTGATTCCAGTTCATGTTTATTCCTTTGCGGTTAGTTACGTGATAACAATCATCATCACTAATAGTCATCATTAGGGCGGACAAAAAATAACCAATTAAGTTGATTTTAATTTGGTAATTGATTGTTACGTTATTGGTAGATTACGTTGATTGAGCTGATGGTTCTGTCTGTTAACGCACATTACAGGTATTAATTTGAAGAGGACTTTTACAAACCAGTTTGTATATGAGATTCTATTTGTTAATGATTTTTTTCGTCAGTTGCCAAGCAAACCAAACGCGTCTAAGCCATTTGATTATGCCATTTGGATTGGCAATTGAAAGTAGGGTGGCACCACCTCCAGCAACTACAAGGGGGTGATGCTTAATGTAGCTCAATACGTTCAAACCTTTGTCAGCCATTGCTAAAGGTTTACGCAAAGATTCAGTATTTTGCGCTAACAGCATCCTTTGCAATGCGGCTTGCTCAATTAAATGCTGACGTTTTTGTGCTAGTTTTTGCAATGGAGGGTTCATTTAATTAATATCAAGGTGCTGACGGTCTTTGACTAATTCCAGCAGGCTTGCTGCAAAAATTTTAGGTTTCTTTTTAGCCTGACGTACTGCAGCCAACCAAGTAGCAATGCCGACGATAATAAAAACGCCTGAGATTGAAGCAAGTGCAAGCACGCGATAGCTATCCCAAAATGCAATAACTATCGTAATGGTGACTAGTACAACTGCTATTACTAAACTAAAAAGAGCGATGAGAGATAGAATGACCAATGACATCAAGCGTTCCCTATCCTCCTCTAAATCTGTGGAAAGCAGCTCAAGGCGTGTATGAACAATCGCCACTAAGGTTGAAGTCAAGGCTTTGATTGATTCAAACAAACCCTGACTGTTATTAGGCTTGCTTGTAGACGTTTTATCAGTCATGGGCTGTTGAATTAGCGGCGGCTAATTAGTAAACCAACCACTAAACCTATGCTGGCGGCAAAGCCGATTGAACGCCATGGATTTTCATGCACATACTCATCTGTTGCCTTGGCTGCCGCCTTAGTTTTGGCAAGCACTTCGGTTTGAATGTCCATGATTCTTTCTTTTGCAATACTAAGTGACGCTTCAGCTTTAGCGCGTAGTTCTGACAACTGACTGTCACCTGTGTTTGCCGTTGCTTTTAGCAAAGCTTCCGCATCAGAAACTACTGCTTTAAACTCGTTGATTAATTGGTCTTGACCAAACTGATCTGATGATTGTTGCATACTATTCTCCGTTAACTTCAAAATTAATAACTGTTAGAAAATTTCTACTATTTTTGCTTCTAAACTAAAACGTTACTTCCGCGTAACTAGCAAAACTAATCCTGCAACCATCGCTGCTACGCCTGCCCAAATTGGCACGTTGACTCTCTCCGTATCCTTAACAGAGAGTTCAATTGGACCAATTTTTGTTTGATGAGTTTCTTTGGTGTAGCTAAAACCACCATACGCCAATCCTAGCCCGCCAACAACTATTAATACGACTGCCAACATTTTGACTGCGTTCATTTTATTTTCTCCAAATGTGAGCCATAGTCACTATAGTTTCTTAAAACTTAAGAGTTACTTAACTTAAGTGACTATTGCCTAAGCTGCTACAGCTTAAGTTCTAGCGCCCAATAAATCTTATCAATATCATCACAACCGCAATCACCAAAAGTATGTGGATGAATCCACCCAAGGTATACGATGACACTAGGCCAAGTAGCCATAGCACGATTAAGATAACTGCAATTGTTTCAAGCATTTTTATGCTCCCTATTTAGACATGTAGACCAAAATATTCAATTCGCACTGCTTAACAAGCTATTTGTTAACCTAGTTTGCTAAGCAGTTATGACATCATGCAATGCATTTGAAAACCAATCTGTGCGCTAACGTACATATTGCAAAGAGACTTTGCTACCAGTGTCAATATGGTATGTAGAAAAAAATATCTCCGCATTGGCGGAGATTGGGTGGTATTAAAGCGTTAGAAAAAATATTACAAATAACTAATGCTTATCGTGACCGCGTCCATTGCCTTGATGATCATTACCGTGCTCCTCATGACGATCTTCGTGGCGTTCGTCACGACGATCATCTCGGTGGCCGTAATGTTGCTCTTGGTAGCGTGGTGCATAGTCATGGTTATACCAACTATCTTGCACAAAGTAGACACGCTCGTCGCAGGCGTTATATCTATGGCAGTATTTACGCCAGTTTTTTGCATGCCCAGGTGGAACACGCATATAGACAGGTTCACGTTCTACATAGACGCGTTCAATCACTCTCGGCTGACTATAAATTACTTGCGGTGGTGGGTAACCTCCTATATCTAGTCGACCATAAAAACCTGGTTGACCGATACTGACTGATACGCCTACGTCAGCAGCAAAAACCGGCGCACTCATTGCTGCAGCCACTATTGCAGCTGCTAAGATTAAACGCTTCATATTAATTCTCCTTATTTAATTGAACTACTTATTGCTCTGATACTGCCTATTATTACCCTACATGATTTTCAATTCATATGAACGACATCAATCGTCATGTCTATTTCCTCTTTCTCGACTTTGCTCTTGCCTTGATGGCCTTTCTTGGTTGTTTCCTTGATTATAATTTCTCTCCTTTTGCGGAACAGACTGTTGCTGCTGTTCTTGCTTTTGAATCACTCTCTGCTCATGTCTCTGATTCGGCTGTTCAGCTCTTGTTTCTATTTGCTGCTGAGTGTTTGGCATCGACTTTTGATCTCTGGTGACCTCATCCTTAGATCGATTCCTATCATAACTTTGTCCCTGATTTTGTTCACGTATAATTTGTGTGTGTTCATTTTGTTTACGCACCACTGGATCACGGGACTGAAAACCATAATTTTGCTGACGAAGTTCTTTTTGGCGCTCTAGTTGTTTAGGGTACCTGTCTCCTGAATAGTTTCGTTGGTAGATTGGCAAAGGTGCAGGAGATGGAGCCGCGTGATGGTCCCATCTATCCCAGCCTCTTCTATGCTCACTCCAGTTCCTACCCCAGTAATCACCCCAGCGTGGCGGTGCATTATATTGCCAGCCAATAAAGTAGGCAGGCGGCACACGGTAATAGCGCACAGGAACTCGAAGTATAAATAGTGGTACTTCATCAGGATCTACAAGCCACCAAGGGCCGTCATACCATGAGCTTTCGTACCAGCTGTTATCTTGGTAGATCCAATAAAGTCCATCATAAAAGAAGTAGTTGGCTTCCATTTGTGGTGTGTAATAGACTGGATACCCAGGCACAACGACAAACTCAGGATAAGCTGGCACGTAAATGCCTATGTTTACACTAGGAAGCCCAATACCGACGCTCATTTGCAGTTCAGATGAAGCTGCTGAGCTAAACAGCATTAGCAATACTATAGAGATATGGCGAATTCTTAACAATTGTCTTCTCCAATCTATGATTTTAAGAGTGTCGCCATTTCTAGCTGGCGACTATTAGCTATCTTTATATTAATAACCATACGTAAAAAAACTCCGTGCGTTATCGCACATACGAATAAGCTTTAAACGCATTAGACTCACGAATGGAATACATAACTTCATACATTTCAATGATTTTTGTGTATGGTAATATTTCGAACTTCAACCTTGAAACTGTCAGGAATATTGATGACCATTAAAAAAAATGTGCCCAAAAGAGTTGCAAACCTAGTCGCGATGCTGGGTTTGACCTTGATCGTGGGCTGTACATCAATTCCTACAATGGTGCCAGATATGGCCATGCAGCAGTCGCACCCAGTCAAATTGAATGGGGCCAATGGCGAGTTAAGTGCAAAGCAAAGTAAAGCCATTCTCGCTAAACTGCAAAAGAACGGTGACGATACCAATATATTTGACAAACACTTAGCACTGGAAGCAGAAATCGTTGGCAGCCCGCTAGTAGTAGGCAATAAAGTAGAGTTGCTGATAGATGGTCCGACTACTTACGATGCCATGTTTGCCGCTATAGAGAATGCTAAAGACCATATCAACATGGAAACTTTCATCATTGAAAATGATGAAATTGGACAGCGCTTTGCTAGGCTACTCATCGCTAAACAAACTAGTGGTGTGCAGGTGAACCTCATCTATGACAGTGTGGGTTCAATCAGCACGCCAAGCACATTTTTTGATGCGCTAAAGACCAGTGGTATTAACGTGTTGGAGTACAACCCAGTTAACCCATTGGTAGCGCGTAAGGGTTGGCAAGTGAACCAGCGCGATCATCGTAAGCTATTGATTGTTGATGGACAGGTTGCTTTTGTAGGTGGCGTCAATATCAGTAGTGTCTACTCTACAGGGTCATTCGGCCGTTCAAAAGTCACAACAAATAAAGAGCCATGGCGCGATACGCATTTGCGCATGGAAGGCCCAGTAGTTGGCGAGTTTCAGAAACTATTTATGACGACTTGGAATCATCAAAAAGGCGAGACTTTAGCTGCCAAAAACTATTTTCCTGACGTTCCCATTAAAGGTAGTGAAGTGGTGCGTGCGATTGGCAGCTCGCCCGACGAGCCTTATAGCCAGATTTATTCAACTCTGATTTCTGCAATTAATAGCGCAGAAACCCAAGTGTTTATTACCAATGCCTATTTCGTACCAGACCCTAAGTTACTTGCTGCTTTGAAAGAGGCGGTTCAACGAGGGGTAGATGTACGGTTGTTATTGCCTGGAAAAACTGATTCGACGATGGTATTTTACGCATCGCGCTCTTATTACGATGAGTTGCTCGCAGCCAATGTGAAGATTTATGAAAGGCAAGATGCCTTATTACACGCCAAAACCGCCATGATAGATGGCGTTTGGTCGACCATAGGCTCGACAAATCTTGATTGGCGTAGCTTTACCAATAATCAAGAGATTAATGCAGTGGTATTAGGGCAAGGTTTTGGCACGCAAATGCAAAGTATGTTTGAAAAAGACTTGGAATTGTCTAGACTCATCACGCTAGAATCCTGGAGAAGCCGTTCAATCGCGGCACGCATCAAAGAGCGTGCCGCTCGTTTATGGGCGCGTTTTTTATAAATGAGAAATTATATGCAAATCTTTCAAGTGAGCGTATGGCGCTCTGTGCCATTGTTCTTGATGTTTACCTTCAGTTTACTCATCAGCGAAAAAGCTTTTGCTAAAGATGACGTTTATGCGGTCAACGCATCCGCCGCCGCATTAAAAGCAAAACATACCGAATTGAGCAAACAGCTTGAAAGCAATCAATTCAATCGCCCACTTTTTCTACACTCAGAAGAGTCTTCTCACGATTTAAAGGGGGAAATTTATGCGGTAGTCGACTATCCATTTTCCACTTTCAACTCAGCACTGAGTAGTCCAAACCATTGGTGCGATGCGATGGTACTTAATCTAAATGTTAAATATTGCCATATGGCTAATAATCAGAGCGGAAATATTCTGAAGTTGAATATTGGTAAAAAATACTTTCAGCCATTGGCTGATACCTATCGAGTTGAGTTTAAGAATCAAGACATTATTGCCACATCTAACTATTTTTTAGCCGAGTTTGATGCAAAAGAAGGGCCTTTAGGCACCTCTGATTATCATATTTTAATAGAAGCCACACCGCTTAAAGATGGGCATACTTTTTTACATTTCACCTATGCTTATTCATTTGGTATGGCTGGTCGACTTGCCATGCAAACATACCTTGCCACCATAGGTAGAAGTAAAGTTGGATTCACTATCACTGGAAAGTATAGTGACGGTCAACCCACTTATATTCAAGGCGTTCGAGGTGTAGTAGAGCGAAGTACTATGCGCTACTACCTAGCGGTTGATGCTTATCTTGCAGCGCTCACCGTGCCCGCTGACGCTCAGCTAGAGAAAAGCTTACAGTATTGGTATAGCAACAGCGAACAATATACTATCCAACTACACGAAGTTGAGTTAGATGAGTACCTTGATATGAAACGTAAGGAATATCAGCGCCAGCAGACGCAGCAATAGAATTGCTGCGCTAGCATTGAGGCTTCATAGTATTGATAATTGCACTACACGTAGGGCGATTGATAAATTTACTGTAATTTAAGCTCAAGGGCGGCATTACTCAAATAACCACCATCAAATGACAGAAAATTTAACATGAAAACAAAAAAACTAAATTCTAAGTTATCCTCATTAACAAAGCTCGGTGTTATGAGGAGGGTGATTATCAGTGCTATAACCATTCTATACGCAGCATCAGCGAACTCAGCATTTGCTGATGACGCTAGCGTGGTCGATGATTCAAACAATAATCTCGAACCTAAAAAAGAACTTGTTATTAAAAGAGAGGCCAATAAAAGCTATCTAATCCCAGCAGCAGAAATCGTTGGGTTTGATTTTCTTTTGAATCAGTTTAATCGACGTTACAGCGGTATTTCAGACTACGACTCAAATTTAACTACGATTCGACATAATCTCTCCAGCAGCTGGAAAGACGACAAAGATCCTTTTAGTATTAACCAACTAGGCCATCCTTATCAGGGCTCTATGTATCATGGTTTTGCTCGATCTGCTGGACTTAGTTATTGGGAGTCATTAGGCTATACATTGGGTGGTAGCGCTTTTTGGGAAATAGCTGGTGAAAAAGTACCGCCATCTAAGAATGATATGATTTCAACAGGATTCGGTGGCTCTTTTCTCGGCGAGGCATTATTTAGAATGTCTAATTTAGTGCTTGAGCGAGGTGGTAGCAAGCCAGGTATCTGGCGTGAGGCTGGCGCAGCCATCATCTCGCCATCTGCTGGGTTCAACCGATTTGCTTTGGGCGATAGATTCGATGCGGTTTTTGCGAGCAATGATCCTGCTTACTACAGCCGCTTGCAATTTGGTCTCAGCAATACAGTGAGCGGCAACCCAGGCACTGCAGATGAAATTAAACGTAACGATGTTCAATTAGATTTCATACTAGGCTATGGCCTACCAGGCAAGCCAGGCTACAGCTATACCAGACCTTTTGATTACTTTGTTTTTCAAAGTACGGCTTCAAGCGCTAATGTATTTGAAAACTTAATGACACGTGGTTTGTTGTTGGGTACTGACTACCAAGTTGGCGACAATTATCGCGGTATATGGGGTTTATATGGCAGCTATGATTACATTTCACCGCAAACTTTTCGTATTTCCAGTACAGCCTTATCATTAGGTACGACAGGGCAGTTGTGGCTAAGTGAGTCGATTGCGTTACAAAGCACCATCATGGGTGGTTTAGGTTATGCAGCGGTGGGTACCAATAATGGCAAGACTGAACAAGACTATCACTATGGCGTGGCACCACAAGGATTAGTGGCTTTAAGAGCTATTTTTGGCAAAAAAGCTTCTTTAGATTTTACTGGACGCGAATATTTTGTCAGTGACGTCGATAACGAACACCAAGGCGGACATGACAACATTGTGCGAGCAGATGTAGCTTTTACTTATCGCGTCCTAGAAAAACATGCAGTTTCAATCAAGTATCAGTGGAATCAGCGCGATGCCACCTTTGCTAATCTTGATGATGGAAAGCAGTCAACTGGTACATTGGGCATCTACTACACCTTTTTAGGACATGATGGTTTTGGAGAGACAGACTGGCGCTAGTATCTAGT
>JAYTRW010000035.1:0-7244 GCA_043745985.1 Methylotenera sp. | reverse complement strand
CACACGGCACAATTTGAGTGCCTTGATGAATAAGTTGATAAAACGCATGTTGACCATTCGTGCCAGCTTCACCCCAAATAACTGGGCCAGTTTTGTATTTTACACGGCTACCGTCACGGCAAATAAATTTACCATTACTTTCCATATCGGCTTGTTGCAAATACGCTGGGAAGCGCGCCATACCTTGGTCGTAAGGTAATATTGCATTAGTATCAACATGGAAGAAGTTGTTATACCAAACACCAATGAGCGCCATAATGACTGGCATATTTTGTTCTAAAGGCGCAGTTTTGAAGTGGTTATCCATTTCATGCGCACCAGTGAGCAGTGCTTCAAAATTATCCATGCCTACGTATAAGGCGATTGATAAGCCGATTGCAGACCACAGTGAATAGCGACCGCCTACCCAATCCCAAAACGCAAACATATTGGCAATATCGATACCAAACTCTTGTACGGCTTTTGCATTGGTAGAGAGGGCAACAAAGTGTTTTGCTACATGCGTATTATCTTGTGCGGCTGACAAAAACCAAGTACGTGCTGACATGGCGTTAGTCATGGTTTCTTGCGTGGTAAATGTTTTTGAAGCCACAATAAACAGCGTGGTTTCAGGATTACATTTTTCTAAGGCACGCATTAAATGAGCACCGTCGATATTCGATACAAAATGCACTTGTAACTCTGGACTTGCGTATGGTTTCAGTGCATCACAGACCATCACAGGGCCTAGATCCGACCCACCAATGCCAATGTTAACAATATCAGTGATGCGCTTGCCTGTGTAGCCAAGCCAACTACCATTACGCACTTTGTCTGAAAATTGACGCATTTGCGCGAGTACCGCGTTGACATCTGGCATCACGTCTTTGCCATCTACCAACACTGGCGTATTGCTGCGGTTGCGAAGCGCAGTATGGAGCACCGCACGATTTTCTGTAATGTTGATTTTTTCACCAGCAAACATTCGATCGCGCCAATTTTCAATATTCGCTTCGCGTGCCAGTTGCATTAGCAAAGGCAGTGTTTCATCATTAATGCGATGTTTGGAAAAATCAAACAATATATCAGTAAATTTAAAGCTATATTTATCAAAACGATTGGCATCGTTTGCAAATAAATCGCGCATATGTGTTGAAGCGGTTGATTGTTGGTATAGGCAAAGTTTTTGCCATACTGGTAGTGTCATTAATGCAGCCATTTTGTAAAATTACTTTAAGTTTGATGTTGAAAAAATTAGTTTATTTGTAAAACGATACCTGCTAAAGGTGGCAATGTGATGACAAGCGATTGACTCTGATTCATCCAAGCAATGTTTTCTGTGTGCAGTCCAGCGCCATTGCCTTGATTACTGCCGCCATAACAACCTGCGTCGCTATTAAAAATCTCATGGTAATTGCCAGCTTGCGGCACACCAATACGATAGGTATTGCGCAACACAGGTGTGAAATTCAAGACTATTATAACAAAACTATTGTCCAAACCGCGTCGAACATAGCTAACTATTGATTGATCGCTATCATGGCAGTCTATCCACTCGAATCCTTGTACTTCAAAATCGAGTGCATGTAGCGCGTTGAGATTCTTATAAATTCTATTTAAGTCATTAGTTGCTTGCTTAACACCTTGATGCCATTGATGACCTTCATAGTCTTTCCCTAACAGGTGCCAATCAAGGCTGCTATTGACATTCCACTCACGCCCTTGACCAAACTCATTACCCATGAAGTTGAGTTTTTTGCCAGGAGACGTCATTTGATAAGTCATCAGCAGGCGAAGATTAGCAAATTTTTGCCATGCGTCGCCAGGCATTTTGTCTAACAGTGAATGTTTGCCATGTACTACTTCGTCGTGCGAGAAGGGCAGTACAAAGTTTTCAGAATAAGCATATAGCTGACCAAAAGTCAGCATGTCGTGATAATAGCGTCTATGAACGGGGTTATGTTCAATGTAAGCAAGGGTGTCGTTCATCCAACCCATGTTCCATTTCATGTTGAAACCTAAACCACCTAAGTATACTGGACGAGAGACCCCAGGCCATGCGGTAGACTCTTCAGCAATTGTTAGAACGCCTGCGAAGTCTTCGCCTACCATCACGTTGAGTTGTTTGAGGAACTCGATAACATCTAAATTTTCTCGCCCACCAAATTTATTTGGCAGCCATTCTCCAGCCTTACGCGAATAGTCTAAGTAAAGCATAGAGGCAACAGCATCTACACGTAAGCCATCGATATGAAATTCAGACAGCCAGAAATGCGCGTTAGACATCAAAAAGTTGCGCACTTCGTTACGGCCATAATTGAAAATCAGGGTTCCCCAATCTTGGTGTTCGCCTAAACGGGGATCTTCATGTTCATATAATGCCGTGCCATCGAATCGCGCTAATGCCCAATCATCTTTTGGGAAATGACCCGGTACCCAGTCTAAAATCACACCAATATTAGCTTGATGAAATGCATCAATCAAAAAGCGTAAATCATCGGGTGAACCAAATCTATTAGTCACACCAAAATAACCAGTTGTTTGGTAGCCCCAAGACTCAGTAAGCGGATGTTCAGAAATTGGCATCAATTCAACGTGGGTATAGCCCATTTCGGTAACGTAAGGCACCAATGTGTTTGCCAGCTCACGATAGGTCAAAAAGTGACCTTGTTCATTGCGTTGCCATGAACCTAAATGGACTTCATAACAGTTGAATGGGGCATGTAGCCAGTCACGTTTTTGACGCGCATCCAGCCAGTTTTTGTCTTGCCATTGATAATGGCTCTTACTGATTTTTGCAGCGGTGCTTGGACGCGGTTCAAATTCAAAGCCATAGGGATCTGTTTTAGCTAAAATATGCCCAGTGTGACGATTGCGAATTTCAAATTTATAGGTGTCACTCGTTGTTAAATGTGGAATGAAAATATCCCAAACGCCGCTAGAGCCATGCGCGCGCATGGAGTGTACTCGACCATCCCAGTTGTTAAAGCTACCAATTACACTGACGCGTTCAGCGTTTGGCGCCCAGACAGCAAAGCGTACGCCCTCGATACTTTTCTGGGAGATACATTGCGCGCCTAGCGTTTTATAGCCTTGCAATAAGCGGCCTTCTCCAAATAAGTAAAGCTCGTCTTGCGTCAGGCTTGATGAGAAGGTGTATGGGTCATAAGTTTCGTATTCGTTACCACCAGCACTCACTTTAAGTAGGCATGGCGTTTTGAGGGCGGTTTCGACAGGTATTTCAAACAAACCATCTGCATGTGCTTTATTAAGTTTAGTCCATGTTCTGGAATTTTTAACCCAAACTTCAGAAGCACTCGGCAGAAACACTCGGTAGACGTAGCTGTTATCTACGGCTTGTAAACCTAAAAAACTAAATGGATCGTGATGCTTTGCTTTTAAAATCAGTTTCAAAGAATCTGAATTTTCGGTTGAAGCCAATTTGGCTTTAGCACTTATTTTTACGGCTACTTTGGCTGTTGAATCAACTGGAGTCGCTTCAGATTTATCCAAGATACATTTCCCCCTCAATTTTTCTAAAATATATATTTAATAATATTTGCTAAATTACTAACGTTTAGCTAGATTATAGTGCTTTAAGCTGATTATAATGTAAACGAACACTGTAAGAACAAAAAATTAAACTAGTGAGCCCGGCTAGTTAAATAAATGATTAATTAAACTTCAGGAGGGCGTTATGCCGCAAGATCAGCATTCAGACCGTTTTATTAGTACATTAACCAAAAATACCGTTGCTATTGTTCTTGCTGGTGGGCGAGGTAGCCGCTTAAAAAACTTAACTGATTGGCGCGCAAAGCCAGCAGTTCAATTCGGCGGTAAATTCCGAATTATCGACTTCCCACTATCAAACTGCATCAACTCTGGTATTCGCCGCATTAACGTGGCTACGCAATATAAAGCTCAAAGTTTAATTCAGCATCTTCAGCGTGGCTGGGGATTTTTACGTGGTGAATTTAATGAGTACGTGAATATTATCCCCGCACAACAACGAATTTCTGAAGAATGGTACAAAGGCACAGCAGATGCTGTATATCAGAACATAGATATATTGCGTGAGGGCGGCGGTGAATACGTTCTGATTTTAGCTGGTGACCATATCTATAAAATGGATTACGGCAAAATGTTGGCGACTCATGTAAAAAGCAATGCAGATATGACGGTGGCATGCATCAACGTGCCGTTAGAGGATGCCAAAGGATTTGGTGTGTTGGCGGTAGATGCGACTGATCGCGTCATTGAGTTTGCTGAAAAACCAACTAACCCTAAGCATATGCCTGGGGATATTACTAAGGCTTTTGCAAGTATGGGTATTTATGTGTTCAATGCTAAGTTCTTGTATGAGCAGCTCATCCGCGATGCTGGCGACCCAAAGTCAACCCATGATTTTGGTGGCGATATTATTCCGTACATTATCAAAAAATATAAAATCCAAGCACACCGTTTTACTGAAAGTTGTGTAGGTGCTAAAAACGGTAAATACTACTGGCGCGACGTTGGCACGATTGATGCTTATTGGGAAGCGAACATGGAATTAACTCGAGTGATTCCTGAGCTTAATTTATACGATAGAGAATGGCCGATTTGGACGTCACTGGAACAGTTACCACCAGCCAAATTTGTGTTTAATGACGAAGGTAGAACGGGTAAAGCAACAGATTCATTGGTATCAGGTGGTTGCCTAATTAGCGGCTCGTCTGTGACCAATTCAGTGCTTTTTTCTGATGTTCGAGTGCATAGTTATTGTGATATTGAAGGTGCTGTTATTTTGCCAAAAGTGACTATTCACCGTAATGTGATACTCAAAAATGTAGTGATAGATCGTGGCTGTAGTATCCCTGAGGGTATGCAGATAGGCGTGGACTTGGCTTTAGACGCTAAACGTTTTTATGTGTCGGAGAAAGGTATCACACTTGTAACGCCTGATATGTTAGGACAAGATTTGTATAGGGTGATTTAGTGTTAATGATTGAATGTAAATTAAATAGTTAAAAAATAATTTTTAACTATTTTTATTTAATTTAAGGTTGATAATCAGAATGAAACCAACTCGCCCAAAACTGTATATTAATCTTTATTGGCACATGCATCAGCCAGACTACCGGGACATTGTCAGCAATGAATATGTGTTGCCATGGACGTATCTGCATGCAATAAAAGATTATAGTGATATGGCCTATCACCTAGAAGCTAACCCAAAAGCGCGCGTCAGCTTTAATTTTGTGCCCATTCTGCTAGAGCAGTTAGAAGATTACACCCTTCAGTTTAAGCAAAATCATATCCGTGATCCGTTATTAGCCTTTTTGATAGCGCCAGATTTAGCCAGTATCAGCTATGAGCAATGTCGTTTAATTGTGAATAGTTGCTTCAAAAGCCATCACGAGAAAATGCTTAGCCCGTTTCCGCATTATCAGCGCTTATTGCAGCTTTACCAACTTATAGAGCCGATTGCGGATGACAAAGAAGAGTTTCATTATTTATCTGCGCAATATAAAGCGGATTTATTAGTGTGGTATCACCTAGCTTGGTGTGGTGAGAGTTTGCGCCGCAATAACAAAGTAGTGCAAACGCTAATGTCTAAGGGCTTAAGTTTTACTTTAGAAGATAGAACGCAGTTGTTTGGTGTGATAGCAGAAACAATTGCTAACTTAATTCCACGCTATAAAGCACTGATGAAATCTAAGCAAATTGAGATTTCTACTACGCCTTACTACCATCCGATTTTGCCATTATTGATAGATTTTAAATCTACTATAGATGCCATGCCGTATGCACCTTTACCTAAATATGCCAGATATGCCGGTGGTCAAGAACGCGCTGCGGCGCATGTAGTTGCCGCGAGTAAATATCATACTAATTTATTTGGCCAAGTTCCCCGTGGAATGTGGCCTGCAGAGGGCGGCGTATCTAATGCAACACTCTCATTGATGGCAGAGCATGGCGTGGAGTGGGCGGCTACAGGGCAGGCAGTGTTGGCCAATAGTTTATTGAAATCGCAGATGGGTCTGCAAGACAAAAGCGAATATCTCTACCAACCATACCGCGTGACTAACGGAAAGCAAGATATTTTATGCTTTTTTAGGGACGATAATCTTTCAGATAAGATCGGCTTTGAATACGCAAAAATGCACACGCCAGATGCGGTGAGTGACTTCATTCAAACATTAGAGGGCATTCACCAAGCCAATTTACATGAAAGCGCTAAGGTCGTTAGCGTTATATTAGATGGTGAAAATGCTTGGGAATACTACCCATACAACGGTTATTACTTTTTGAACGAATTGTATGCGGCGCTGAGCAACCATCCTGATATTGAAATGACGACTTTTAGTGATATCGTTGATTTATATCAATCTAAAGGATATAAAACTAATGAAATATCCCCTCCCGCTTTGTCACAGATAGCGGCGGGTAGCTGGGTATATGGCACATTCAGTACTTGGATTGGTAGTAAGGATAAAAACTTAGCATGGGATTTACTCTGTGCTGCGAAAAAAACTTACGATGATGTGATATTGAGTAATAGTTTAGACGCCAATCAACTGAAGGCCTGTGAGCGCCAACTTTCAATTTGTGAAGGCTCAGATTGGTTTTGGTGGTTTGGAGATTACAACTCGTCTGATAGCGTGGCGAGCTTTGACCAGCTATATCGTCGCAATTTAATTAACTTGTATACTTTGCTGCAACAACCAGTACCTGCGATATTGCACAAAACAATTAGTGCGGGCGGTGGTAATGCAGATAATGCTGGCACAATGCGTAGAGGGCAGGTTTAAGCTCAATGTAATAAAGCGCATATAGAGGTAATTAGTGTTAACCAGCTTCACGTCAACATAATTTAATGTAGGTAATAATGAAACGCACTAATTTATCTCCTTTATCTCAACGCCGATCAGGGGTGTTGTTACATATTAGCTCTTTGCCTAGCTCACCTGACGCGAGTGATTTAGGCGTGGGTGATTTAGGCACTGAAGCTTACCGCTTTGTAGACTTTCTAAATAGCATTGGTGCCAGTGTTTGGCAAACATTGCCAATCAATATGCCGCATGCGGATAACTCGCCTTATCAATGTTTATCAGCTTTTGCAGGTAATCCAGACTTTATCAGTCTGGAGAGTTTGCAATCACAAGGGCTGCTTACTAAAAACGATTTGAGCGGCGAGATAGTAAGTGGCGACTTAACCAGCAAAGCCAGTTTACTTGCAATAGCCTATGAGGCTTTCTGTGAGCAAGCTAAGCAAGCAGAAT
>JAYTRW010000034.1:0-7256 GCA_043745985.1 Methylotenera sp. | reverse complement strand
TAATGAGTTCAACCCAAATGGAGGATTTCTTCAATAAACATATAGGTAAATCTTTCGTGGCTCATTGGCACTTGCCGTCAACGCTATGGGGCAAGGATGGGGGTATGTATCGTGTCAGATATTGGCATGTGCCATTTAAAGGTAGGCGAGTATTTATACCAATTCCTAGATGGCAACCCCAAGGAATTAAGCATGTCGGTGGGTCAATGTTCAGTTGTTTAAGTCGAGAAATGGCTAACGAAGTGCTTTCGTTTACAGAGAGAGAGCCTGAAATCACCAATTTTTATAAGCATGTTTGGATCCCAGATGAGTTATTCATCTCCACAGTAGTATTGAATATTGCCCATAAAGATTCTGTGATAGGTGAAAATTTATCTTACATTAGATGGTCAAATCCTGGAAGTCCACATCCAGATGAACTCAAAGCCGAAGATGCGCCAGAGCTAATCCGTGCTGGAAAAAATGGGTCAAGTGTCGGCGGATACGGACGCAGAAAACTATTTGCTAGAAAAATTTTTATTGAAAATCAGTCTCAATTGCTAGATGCCCTAGATCAAGCTGCTTAAAATTAACATCAAGGAAATTAATTTGAATATAATGAAGGTCGCATATTTAACTAGTCAATATCCTAAAGTGAGCCATAGTTTTATTAGGCGGGAAATTCTTGCGCTCGAAACTAATAATATTGAAGTGAGCCGAATATCAGTGCGAGGTTGGGATGGGGAGCTAGTAGATCCAGTTGATATAGATGAGCGTACTAAAACACAATATGTTTTAAAAAATGGCATATCAGGTTTGCTCTCTGCTTCAGTGAAGGTGTTTTTGAAAAATCCCATTAGCTTTTTTAAATCACTAGCGTTAGCTGTGAAACTAGGTATAAGAGCTGATAGGTCTTGGCCGTATCATTTGATTTATGTGCTTGAGGCATGCCAAGTGCTGTTGTGGCTCAAACAAAGTAATGCACAGCATATGCATGTGCATTTTGGCGCAAATGCTACTGAAGTGGCTTTATTGGTGCGCAGGCTAGGTGGGCCTAGTTATAGTTTTACTATTCATGGCCCAGAAGAGTTTGATAAGCCTGAGTTTATCAAGATTGCTGAAAAAATTAATGGCTGTGCTTTTGTCGTCGCAATTTCATCCTATTGTCGCAGTCAAATTTTTCGCTGGATCCCTTATTCACAGTGGTCAAAAGTAAAAGAGGTGCATTGTGGTATTGAAGATGCCTTCCATAGCATTAACCCTGTGCCTATCACGGTAAAGCCACAGTTGGTGTGTGTGGGTAGAATTTGTGAACAAAAAGGCCAACTATTGTTGATCGATGCGGCTAATATTTTGGCCAAAAAAGGTATTGATTTTGAGCTTGTATTAGGCGGTGATGGTGAAATGCGTTCAGAGGTTGATGCGCAAATTAAACGTTATGGCCTGAACGACAAAGTACGTATTACAGGCTGGATTAGTAGTGACCAAGTGCGCAATGAAATTTTAAATGCAAAAGCATTGGTATTGCCTAGTTTTGCTGAAGGTTTGCCAGTGGTGATTATGGAAGCCATGGCACTTAGACGACCTGTGATTAGCACGTATATTGCGGCGATTCCTGAGTTAGTGATTACTGGTGAGAATGGTTTTCTTTTCCCTGCGGGGGATGTAGATGCTTTGGCGGAGACACTTGAGAAATTTTTAGCCTTACCAAATGAGCAGTTAACTCAAATGGGTGAGTTGGCATATAAACGTGTGTTAGAAAGACACTCTGTGAATACAGAAGCTCATAAGTTGGCGCAACTATTTAATGATGCAATTGCTAATAATAAGGCTAGCGCATGATAATACTTGAGACGCTTTTCTTTATGGCAATTGTTGTCATTAGCATTCCTGTGGCGACTTTATTTTTGCAAATCTTCATGTCTCTGTTGCCTTTACGTAACAAAAGCAGCAGTGCAAAACTTACATCATTAACAACAATATTGATTCCTGCACATAATGAATCTACAGGCATAACTCAAACTTTATTGTCTATTAAGGCGCAATCAACACCGAACATTAACGTGTTGGTTGTAGCTGATAATTGTAACGATGATACAGCCGAAGTAGCTAGAAGCCATGATGTTGAAGTGATTGAACGGTTTCATGAAACTAAGCGGGGTAAAGGCTTTGCACTTGATTTTGGTATTCAATATTTAGTTAAAAATCCACCAGATATTGTGCTGATTCTAGATGCAGATTGTGTATTAGGTGAAAATGCAATTTCAACCTTAGTAGATGAAGCAATACAATATAAACGTCCAGTCCAGGGCTTATATTTAATGCGGGCCAAGGCCGACTCACCCCTGAAAATAAAGATTGCAGCATTTGCTTGGGCTGTTAAGAACTGGGCTAGGCCGCTGGGATTTCACCAACTAGGTTTACCTTGCCAGCTGATGGGTTCTGGGATGGCGTTTCCTTGGCAAGTGATTAGCAAAGTTAATTTAGCTAGTGGCCATATTGTGGAAGATATGAAGTTGGGCGTTGATTTAGCAAAGCTAAAGCTTGCGCCAAGATTTTGCCCTGCAGCGGTCATAACGAGCGAGTTTCCTAGTAGTGCCGAAGGTATTAAAACCCAGCGTACGCGCTGGGAGCACGGACATATTGGCATGATCGTTAAAGAGGGCTTTCCTTTAATTATGCAAAGTATTCAACAGGTTAACTTGAATATGTTGGCTATAGCGCTAGATATGTGTGTGCCGCCACTTGCCTTACTTATCTTGATTATTTCTACGCTAAGTGCATTTGGCATACTTATGGTGATAGTGACTCAGCAACTGATGCCATGGTCATGGATATTTTCAGATTTACTATTAGTAGCTACCGCGGTGATATTGGCATGGTGTAAATTTGGCCGTAATATCGTCAAGTTTTCAGAGTTATTAATGACGCCGTTTTATGTGGGTGCAAAAATCCCGTTGTATATCAAATTTGTGTTTAAACGCCAATCTGAATGGGTGCGCTCTAAGCGCGATAATTAATAAAGCATTTGAGAAATTTAAAAAATATGGCAAATATTATTGCAAAAAAAATTAATATATTTGGTATTACGGTTAATCCACTTACGATGAGTGAAGCGGTTGATTTTGTGAGTACATGGATAAACTTTGCTGAAAGTAACTGCAAGTTTATCGTGACACCAAATGTAAATTGTGTGGTGCAGTTAAGTAAAAATCAAGCTTATCGAGATGCCTTTAAGAATGCATCAATGGTCGTGGCAGATGGCAAGCCAGTGGTATGGACTGCAAGATTATTGGGGGAAGAAATTCCTGGTACAGTCACTGGTAGCGACTTAGTCCCAGCGATTTTTCAACACTTTCACGATAGTGCGGACGCCGAATTGAAAGTCTTTCTACTTGGGGCAATGCCGGGCGTGGCCGAAATTGCCGCTGGTAATATTGAGCATACTTATCAGCACGTTAAAGTGACAGGTTTGTATAGTCCGCCATTTGGTTTTGAAAAAGATGCTATTGAATGTGAGCGAATTTGTCAGTTGATTAGTGACTCTGGAGCAGACTTTTTGCTGATAGGTCTTGGCGCGCCAAAACAAGCAACATGGGTTAACCAGTATGCCAAGCAATTACCTGTGAAGGTGGCAATATGTGCAGGTGCAACGATAGACTTTTTAGCTGGCAATAAGCCACGCGCACCTAAATGGATGACTAACATAGGCATTGAGTGGTTTTACCGCATGGTGACTGAGCCTAGGCGTCTGGTAAAGCGCTATGTAGGGGATGCGTTAGTCTTTCCAGGGTTGGCTTGGAAAGAATGGAAGAGTCGTCATTAACTTAAATTGAAGACAATTTAACATCACTAAGCGAGGTCAAGGTTCTAATATGAAGCTCTTCAGCTTGAGATTGCTCAATGTCGTTGATAGTTCGGTCTATGCTATTGCTGATAAATAAATTCAAACTTCCAACTTTTGCTGCAATAGCTGCTTTTAAATCAGAGATATTATCGCCAACCATCACCGAGGCTTGCATATCGATATTAAATGCGGCCTGTGCTTTTAAAAACATGCCAGGCGCTGGTTTTCTACAATCGCATTCAATATGATATTTACCTAAACCATGCATTGGATGGTGTGGGCAAAAGTAAATTTCATCAATATGGGCTTGGTTGCGGCTGAATTCATTTTTCATCCAAGCACTGAAATCTAAAAATTGTACTTCTGTATAATAACCACGTGCAATACCAGCTTGGTTGGTGACAACGATTACTTTATAGCCTAGCGTATTAGCACGTATTACTAAATCGAAAATACCTTCTACAAACTCGCACTCTGCGGCTTGATGTACGTAGCCGTTATCTATGTTGATAACGCCATCTCGGTCTAGAAACAGCGCGGGTGTGAGTGTCATGAATGATAAGCTTGTTTATTGAATGTTATTTTCTTAATACCATATTTGGTACTTTTTCTTGTGCAAGCGCGTAGTCTTCAGGGATTCCAATGTCAATAAAATCAATGACTTCACTATAAACAATCAAGTTTAGGCTATTGGTGTGTTTCATTAGAATATCTGTTTCGAATGAAAACTTTTCTGGCAGATTAAAATCATTAAATAATGACTTATTCAGCAAGTAAATGCCTGCATTGATTAAACCTGCACCAGTTTTGCCCTTTTCAGCAAAGCCCGTAATCTGGTTGCCATCAACAATGACCGTGCCATATCGACCAGCATCTGCAACTTTAGCTATGGCTAAGAATAGTTTGGAGGTGTAATTTTCTGCAAATTTTATAAAATCATTTAGGTCTGTCATGGCAAGTGTATCGCCATTTAAAACCAAAATATCTTGTTCTGGAATCTGATGGCATGCATTCATAATTGCACCACCAGTACCTAGCGGCTCAGTTTCAACAATATAGTGGAGATTGATTTGATTGAATTTTGCACCAAAGTAACTTTGAATATGCTCGTGCATGTAGCCAACGGATAGATATACATCTTTTGCGCCTTGATTTTCCAGTTGCTGTAGCAGCCACCATAAAAATGGTTTGCCATTCACATCTGCCAAGGGTTTTGGTAAATCTGGCACAACACTTTTAAGGCGCGTGCCAAAGCCGCCTGCTAGAATTAGAACTGGATGCATCATGTTGGTGCGTATTGTTCGCGAGGGAATATTTTAAGCTCGACTAAGCCGCAAATAATATGTCCTAAAAGCAAATGGCCTTCTTGTACTTTTGGTGTTTCTGGAGACGGAATCTCTATAGAAAAATCGACCAGGTCTGGTCTGCTCCAGCCGTTTTGGCCAGTAAAACCAATGACTTTCAAACCTAGTTGCTTTGCGGTTTCCATCGCGGCGATAATGTTGGCTGATTTACCTGAGGTTGAATATGCCCAGAAGATATCTCCTGGCACACTAACCGCTTGAATTTGCCTAGAAAATAGTTTTTCGTAGCCATAATCGTTGCCAATAGCCGTTAATATTGAGGTATCTACCGTGAGCGCGAATGCGGCTAAACCAGGTCTGTCGTAATTAAAGCGGCTGACAAACTCGCCAGCAATGTGTTGTGCATCCGCCGCGCTGCCACCATTACCTGCCAGCAAAATTTTATTTTTGTTGCCAAGAGCGGCACAAATTTCAGTCACACAAATTTCAACTTGAGAAAGTAGTTTCTCATTGCTCAGAATGCTAGAAAACGTATTGATTGATTTCTCAATCTCTTGATTGATGAATGATCTCAAGCTTTTCTCCATGATTGTGTGCCAGTATCAGTAAAGTTACATGTGGATACTTGGCCGTTAAATTTAGAAAGTGCACGCATCACATAGGGGCGCTGCGCTGGGTCAACAAAAAACATGATGAATCCGCCGCCGCCTGCCCCTGAAACCTTGCCAGCTTTAGCGCCAGCTGCAATAGCAGCATTATAGATCTCTTCTATCATTGGGTTGGAAATACTCTTAGCCATTTTCTTTTTAGATTCCCAACCATGCTGCATAGAGGCCGCAAAAGCATCGAAATCAGCTTTCAATATAGCCTCTTTCATGCTGACGGCTTCTGCTTTAATCGCATGTAAAGGCTCTAAATACTTAGCATCGCCTGTTTTAACATTATTCGTTTGCTCGTCAACCAGCTTAGCAGATTCTCTAGATACACCAGTGTAAAACAGCACTAATGAGGATTCAAGCTCGGCTTTAATGTGAGCCTTAATGCGCAACGGGTTAACAATCACGCGGTCTTTATAAAATTCCATAAAGTTTAATCCGCCGAAGGTGGCTGCGTATTGGTCTTGCTTACCACCAGTTAAGCCTAAGTCGTTACGCTCGATTTGATAAGCAAGTTGCGCAATTTCATATTCACCTAATGGCAAGGAGAGCAGCTCACAGAAGGCCTGAACTAAGGCAACAACCATGGTCGACGACGAGCCCAAACCTGAACCTGGAGGCGCTTCCGAGTGTGTGATGATACTGAGTGATAGCGGCTTGTTGTTATTGAAGTCTTTGATGATGCGGTTATAAACTCCAACGTGTAAATCGACACCAGAAACACGTTCGAGTTTTGACGACATTTTACCAAACCAACGATTGTTATTATCCGCAGCAATGAGTTCTACGTGATCGTCGTGACGACGTATGATGGTTGCATAAGCATACTTATCTATAGTTACGTTAAGGACTAAGCCGCCAAACTCATCTGAATATGGCGACACATCTGTACCTCCGCCTGCTAAACCTAGCCTTAGAGGGGCTCTAGCTCTTATTGTTGAGTTGTCGTTATTCATATGTCCATAGTTAATAACTGTTGAATTAGATTAAGTCTTAATATGTACTTTAAATTTGTGAGTTCACTCTAACTATTAAGCAAGCATTATGCCAAATTCTAGTAAGTAATATTTGCGGTTTTTACAAAGCTGCGGCTAATTACAGATAGTAGTTATCATAGCGATGAAAGTAACTGGTGGGTAATAAATCACAATAAAATTTAGAATATTACAGATTAATTTTATAGTTTATAATAAATTTGCAGCCGTTTATAGCCAGCATGGCTATACAGATGCCGTATTTAAAATACTATTTTGTTAACTTATTAGATGATTGGTCATAATGAAAAAAGTTACTAAAGCAGTTTTTCCAGTTGCTGGTTTAGGCACGCGTTTTTTGCCAGCTACAAAAGCAAATCCTAAGGAAATGCTACCCATTGTAGATAAGCCATTGATTCAATATGCAGTTGAAGAGGCTGTTGCGGCGGGAATTACTGATTTAATTTTTATTACGGGTAGAAATAAACGCTCGATA